>NZ_DFTS01000009.1:58924-70542 GCF_002383015.1 Idiomarina sp. UBA4206 | reverse complement strand
GTAAATGCCCCTTTCTCATGGCCGAACAATTCACTTTCTAATAAGTCTCCGGGAATGGCACCGCAGTTCACAGGCACAAAAGGCCCCTTGTTGCGTTCTGATAAATCATGGATACCGCGGGCGACAACTTCTTTACCGGTTCCGGACTCTCCCAGAACAAGAACGTTGGCGTCGGTAACCGCCACTTGCTCGATTAACTGCCGCACATGTTTCATGGTGCGGCCATTACCAATTAAGGTCTGCTCCAGTTTACCACTGCCGGGATGCCGCGTTCTTGCGGGCTTAATTGGCATTTGCTGATGATACGCCTGACAGTAATGCAGCATATTGGACAAACTGGCGTAGTCAAAAGAGTCCTCCAAAGGACCAATGACATTGGCTTTTTGTAGCGCCTGATGCTGTTGCGTGTTCGCACAAATAAAAGGAAGGTGTGGCGAATCGCCGGCCAGCTCCATCAGGTTATCAATACCATTACCGGCAATGACACACAGAGCATCGGTTGCAGAAAGTTTAAGAGTGTCCGAAGGAGATATGACTTCAACGGTTTCACCAATAAAGGTTAATACCGTTTCAAAATGCTGACGACGCTCTGGTTGCTGTTCAACCAGGTAGACTGTTCTTGTTTTTGTCATAGACGAGTTTACCGCAACGTCCTATTTCACATTTCCTAACACAAACGTTTCACCCGCACTCGAGAGATACCACTGCTCCTGCCCATCGACAGTTCGTGACTCTGCGTGTGAAACCCACTGATAGAATACATTGCGATGTACTCTTGCTGTCAATCCTCTTTGCATCACAATATAAGGGATGCCCTCTTTCATTGTGAGCGGATGTTCAGAACTTAATACCAGAGTATCACCGATATTGGTGGTTAACAGCAATAATTGCTCACCATCTTCTTCCCTTTGTTCCCAGTCGACGACAACAAAAGGCGTATCTTCAACAGTAATTTTAACTTTTTCAGCAGGTGTAACTAAAAAATAGTCGCCTTCCTCGACCACCAGGACTGAGGCAAACAGCTTAACCAGAGCCTGACGCTTTATCTGACTCCCCTGATAAAACCAATCACCATTAGCGGCAATGTGAATGGGAATCTCGCCGCAATAAGGCGGATCCCACAATTCAGTTGGCGCGTGTTGATGTTTTTCCAGTTCAGAGATCAAACGGTTCAGTGACATAAATCAAAGCTTAGTCGACTAACTTCTTCTGTCTTAATAAATACCAAAGCGTTGCTTCTGTACGGTTTGATACTTTTATGGCCTTAAATATTGCCGATAAGTGCACACGAATGGTGCCTTCAGTAATACCCAGAATATTGGCTATCTCTTTATTCGATAAGCCCTGCGCCAATAATTGCATAATCTCTAATTGCCGTGGAGACAAGAAACTTTCAGCGCCGCTGGATTTATCACGAGGTTCATTCAGATGCGGGTCATCAGGAATATGACGATCACCATTTAGCAAGGCGCGAATAGCCAGCTTAGCCTGCTCAGCTGAACTGTCTTTCGGCAAATAGCTACGAACCCCTGCCGCCAGTACTTGGCGTACTTCGGAGATAGACCGTGGGCGCGTAAACAAGACGATATGCGTGCGCGGCGCAACTTTCTTTAAACGTTGCAGGGCGGGACGGATTTCAGCGTCCGGCAAATCCATCTCTAAAAAAATCAGATCGTAATCATCAGCTGCTAAATAACTTTCCGCAATCTCGAACGAATCAGCCTCGTAGATTGAGGGTTGATTCGCATAGTTGGTAAGAATTTGTATAAGACCAGCACGCATAAAAAACTGCGGATCAATAATTAGAACTTTCATCCTGAAATCCAAAATAATGCCTATTCAATTAACTTTTAGCATACCTAAATTATAACAGACAGCAAGTTTTTTACGGTTATCTAACAGCTTCCCGAATGTCATGTTAACTTAGTTAACAAAAACTTCCGGCAACACCTAGGCGGTTGTACAGTAAAAACGCTATAGTGTTGTCTAAATTATTTGCCACGGAGTTAAATTACAATGCGACGCATTACCTGCTTAGTTATAAGCCTGGGCTTATCAGCTTCAGCCATCGCCGACACCTTATATACCAACATGAAGGGTTACACCCTGACCAGCCCTGCCGGAGAAAATGCGGTATTACAGCAGTTCTCTACCATGCTGGTGGAAAACGGAAAGGTTCAGGCGATAGGCGGCGAGACTCTCGCCCAACGCTTTGCTGATACAGACAGTACGGTCGATATGAATGGCAAAACCGTACTCCCGGGGTTAACTGACGCCCACGGCCATATCCAAAGTTTGGGCAACAGTCTTCTACAGGTTGATTTGCGCGACACTGAATCTGTTTCTGACGCAGTCCAAAAGGTTCGCAGCTACGCTAAAGAGCAGCAGGAAATAGAATGGATTACTGGCCGCGGCTGGAACCAGGAACAATGGAAGAAAAAAGTCTTCCCTAGTGCAGCAAATCTTGATGAAGTTGTCAGTGACCGTCCCGTCTGGCTGATGCGCGTCGACGCCCACGCAGGCTGGGCAAACAGCGAAGCACTGCGCCGCGCGGGTATTGATAAAAATACCGTCTCTCCTGAAGGTGGCGAAATTATCCGTGACGAACAGGGTAACCCCACCGGTGTTCTGGTCGATAATGCAATGCAGCTGGTTGAAGACATTATTCCCGAACCTTCGCTTCAACAGCAACGGGCCGCATATGAGTTGGCTTTTCAGCACCTGGTTAAACTTGGCATTACCAGCGTCCACGACGCAGGCATTAATTCTGACGAAATTTCCATTTACAAAGGTTTGCATAACCAAGGGCGTATGCCGCTTCGGGTTTACGGCATGATTGCAGCGACCGAGCCGAAACTCGCTCAACTTCTGGCTGAAGGGCCTTACGAAACCCGGGACCAGAAACTGGCTATTCGCAGCGTTAAAATATATGCCGATGGTGCACTTGGAAGCCGCGGAGCAGCGCTGATAGAACCTTACAGCGATGACCATGACAACCACGGGCTAATGGTAACTTCAGAAGAGAAGATTCAGGATCTCTATAAACTGATCATCCCACACGGTTTTCAGATAAATACCCACGCCATTGGCGACCGTGCTAACCGTGTCGTTCTGGATAATCTGGCCGAAGTCTATGATGAACTGGGTGGCCGCAATTTACGTAACCGCATTGAACACGCACAAATTGTGCACCCGGATGACCTGAAACGTTTTACCGAGCTTAATCTGATTGCTTCGATGCAACCGACCCACGCTACCAGCGACAAAAATATGGCGGAAGATCGTCTGGGTTCTGAACGTATGGCCGGAGCCTACGCATGGCAGACATTGCTGGATGAGGGTACCGTTATCGCGGCAGGGTCTGACTTTCCGGTTGAATTAGCGAACCCTTTCTACGGCCTGCACGCAGCCGTTACTCGTCAGGACCGCGATAATATGCCTTCGGGAGGCTGGTACGCCGAAGAGAAAATGAGCCTTGAACAGGCTTTGCGTTCATTTACCATTGATGCCGCTTACAGTGCCTGGCAGGAAAAGTCACTCGGTTCGCTTGAACCCGGTAAATGGGCTGACTTTATTGTACTGGAGCAGGACCCTTTTACCGTTGATGCCAGCCAAATTTGGCAGACTCAAGTTGAGCAGACCTATGTTGCAGGCGAACGCGTTTACTAATGGAGTAGCAGCATCATGAACGATGATTTTCTGTTTTCTGAAGACGAACCTGATGTGGCCGTCGAAGAGGTTTGCGAGCCTTATCATGTGTTGATTGTCGATGACGATGAGGAAATTCATACCATCACCAAAATGGCACTGGGTGAATTTAAGCTTGATGGACGTCCGCTGGAGTTCCATTCGGTTTACTCGGGAAAAGACGCCATTGCGTTTTTGCAGGAAAACACCGACATCGCCATGATGCTGCTGGATGTGGTTATGGAAACTGACCACGCGGGCTTAGATGTCGCGCAATGGGTGAGAGAAACCCGGAAAAACCGGTTAATCCGAATTGTTCTGCGTACCGGGCAACCTGGTCAGGCACCAGAAGAGGACGTCATAGCGCGTTACGACATTGATGATTACAAAGAAAAAACCGAGCTGACTTATCGCAAACTGGTCACTCTTATGTACTCGTGCCTTCGCGCTTACCGAGACTTAAAAGCTATTGAACGCAACAAACGAGGCTTAGAAAAAGTCATTAACGCATCGGCAGAGGTGTTTTCGGCCCGCTCAATGCACGGCTTATGTCAGGGGATACTGGAACAGCTTGTTGCCCTAATCACCTTGTCTGACGACGCTATGTACTGCCGAATTGACGCGTTAACCGCCAGCTCGAATACCAGTGAACCCTTTGAAATTATTGGTGGCACCGGAGAATACGAAGGTGCGGCAGGACAACCGATAAAAAGCGAAATTGACTGGGATATCGTTCGCCCAATGCAACAAAGTTCGCAAAATGTCGATTTCCGGATAGTAGACAATAATTACTACGGCCTTTATAAAACCAGCAGCTCACGCCAGTATTTGCTCTTCATTCGCGGTGTCCGTGACTTATCTGAGCTTGATCAAAACTTGCTGGGCCTTTTTGTGAATAATAGCTCCATTGCTATTGATAACCTGCAGGCCACTGAGAACGAACGAGAGGCTCAGCGTGAATTGCTTTATTGCGTTGGAGAGGCTATTGAAAAGCACTCCATCGATGAAATCAGCCATCATGTTAAACGATCAGCCGAAATGGCCGGGCAACTGGCCATTTTTGCCGGCGCAACGCATGAACAGGCGGAAGCTTTAAAACAAGCTGCATCAGTCTACGATATAGGTAAAGTATCGGTACAAATGGAGCTCGCTCAGCGTGCCGATGTCTTAAGCATTCACGACTATGAAGAAATTATGCAGAAAGTGATTCAGGGTCATGATTACTTACGTCAAACCGATACTGCTGTGGCGAAAATCGCGGCTGCTATTGCACAGGATATTCATGAACGCTGGAATGGTTCGGGTTTTCCAAGTCAGAAGTCAGGCAAAGACATTGACCTCAATGCCCGTATAATGACCATCAGCAGCCATTTTGATGCACTGCGCACACAGCGCAACTATCGTGACGCCAAAGAATCTAAAGACGCTGCCGATTATCTGTTGCAACACAGCGGCAAGTTCTTCGACCCTGAGCTGGTCGGGCTTATGCTGGACAATCTGGATGCGATGGAAAAAATACGACAGCGTTACCTGGATAAGAAGTAATATAATAAGCGACTGGAAACTGAAAACGGGGCCTTCCCCAAGTCCATAAGGAGCGGTCATGGATTTACAAGCAATGCGCAGAGAGTACGGTTTAGGCAGTTTGCACCGGGAGCAGTTGAATTCAGACCCGATCAAACAATTTGAACTCTGGATGCAACAAGCCATAGACAGCGGCTTATTGAGCGATCCTACCGCGATGACAGTAGCAACGGTCAATAATGAACGTGTCCCAAGCCAGCGTATTGTTTTATTGAAAGGCTATGACCATAAAGGCTTCCGTTTTTACACCAATAAAAACAGTCAAAAAGGCCAGGATATAAGCACTAACTCGCAGGTTAACCTGCACTTTGCCTGGCTTCCGCTGGAACGACAAATTAGCATTACCGGCAGCGCTATCCCGCTGGACAGTGAAGATAACGACCGCTACTTCCATTCTCGTCCCAAAGAAAGTCAGGTAGCCGCCCTTGCTTCGCAGCAAAGCCGCCCTGTAGAAAGCCGCGACGTACTGGAAAGCCACTATAAGTCGCTACTGCGTGAATATGAGAATACCGAAGTGCCACGCCCTGAACACTGGGGTGGTTATTGCATCGAGCCTCAGCAATTTGAGTTCTGGCAAGGCGGCCAGCATCGTTTGCATGACCGCTACCTGTACAGCAAAGATGGCGCTCACTGGCGTATTACCCGCTTACAGCCTTAGGTAATTCAACCCCACAAAACTCAGCGCAGCGTTGCAGCACTTTTAACGTTGCGCTGCTGTAGTAAACACCCTGCTGCAATTGCTCACGTTTGCGTTGCTGAGCGGCTTCTCCGGGAATACGCACCGGTTGTTGTGGATCGGCTGCCGCACTTTTTCGGCTATCTTCCAACAAATCATCAACCTGCTGTAAAAACGCCTGTTTATCCCCAAACGCTTCCGGATCAATCACTTGTATCCATACCGAGTTCGCGTCACCGTCATCAGCACCCTGCCGGCGACCATACTGGCTTAACGCCATAGACCAAATTTCGCTGAACAGTGTCAGACCATAACCTTTATAGCCTAGCTGTTCTCCACCCAGCGGCGCTATCGCGCTACCCGGCGAGTCGAAAAACGTTAACGGGTCGTCGGTCCATTCGCCATCGGGTTTAATCAACGCTTTGTATGGCAATTTCGTGCCGTTGGCTTTTGCCTGACGCACTTTCCCCGCGGCAGTCATAGAGAAGCTGATATCAAATAGCAGTGGATTGCCGGAGCTGGGCACGCCCACCGCAAAAGGGTTGGGAGAAAATACCGCTTCCTTACCACCAAAAGGTGCCACAGCACGTTGTCCGGGCGTTGAGCACATCAGACTGACGACCAACCCCTGCTCCGTCGCTATAGTCAAATAAGCGGCTAATGAGGCTACATGCTGACTGCGTCTTACAACCACGGTTCCGGTACCGGCTTGTTGCGCCATTTTGCAGGCGGCATCAATAGCCTGCGTTACCACGTAGGGGCCCGGTAAAAATTGGGCGTCCCAGTTCGCAGCCGCAGCACGCTCACTTAATACCACAGGCTGCCCTTTTGCCAGGCTCTTGCCGTCACGCAGCCATTGGCAATTGTTCAACAGGCGAATTAAACCATGGGTACTAAAACCCAGTAAATCGCCTTCCAACAGGTAATAACTCACATTGCGCGCGACCTCCCCCGAAGCCCCCGCCTCGGTCAGACAAGTTCGCGCCCAGTCCGATAATTCTGAATAATCAAAACGTACAACATCAGTGCTCATGAAATTTCCTCTTGGTCACGGCCTGCAGGTCGTTTAAGCTACGCATACGACATTATCAAGGAGTAGAGATTGTGTCATCAGCTAACACAATAAACCGCATTGCCGTTATAACCAGTGGTGGCGATGCCCCGGGCATGAATGCCGCTATCCGAGCCGTTGTTCTGGCCGCGGAGAACTATGGTATCGAGGTCATGGGCTTTCGTCATGGCTATGAAGGACTCTTAAATAACGACTTTGTAAAGTTAGATCGCAAAGACGTTGAACACATATTGCAGTATTCGGGCACTATTATTAAAAGTGCCCGCAGTGAGCGTTTCAGAACCGAGGAAGGTGCGCGCGAAGCAGCAACAAATTTAGACGCGCATCAAATTGATGCCTTTATCGTTATTGGCGGCGACGGTTCATTTCGCGGCGCTGAGCATTTAGCCAACTTTTGGGAAGGTCCCATTATAGGCATACCCGGCACCATCGATAATGATCTCTTTGGCACGGATAACACTATTGGCTATGACACGGCAGTAGAAACAGCCATGGATGCGCTGGATAAAATTCGGGATACCGCCGAAGCCATGGATCGCGTATTCATTGTCGAGGTTATGGGCCGCAATGCCGGTTATATTGGTATTAGCAGCGCTATGGCAAGTGGTGCCGAGCGAATGATTCTGCCCGAGCTACAAAAAGATAAACCCTTAACCGTAGCGGCTTTGGTTAAGCACATTGAGTCAGTACAGCGCGTACGCGGAGACTCCAGCTACGTTATGGTGTTATGTGAAAATCAATGGCCTGGTGGTGCAGTTCGACTTGCGGAACAGTTAGAAGATCGTCTTAACTTACCCTGTCGTCCGTGTTTACTCGGCCACGTTCAACGCGGCGGACGCCCTACGGCAATGGATCGTATTTTAGGTACTCGTCTGGGTGTGCACGCTGTTGAGTTAGCCCGGCAACAGAAAACTGGCGTTATGGCTGGTGTTACCGCCAACGAACTCAGCGAAACACCGTTCGCTGACACTTGGACTCAACGTAAAAAATTGAGCGAAGAGTTAATTAATATTCAACAAAGTCTGTTTAATCCGATCAAAAAAGATCGCAGCAAATCGACGAAGTAAGAGAGGTCTGCAACAACAATGCCCCTAACGCCACTAACGGTGCCACTACCCGTACCATTAAATGACCCGAGCCGCCCGTTTTTCGGCGCCGAGCACAGCACCGATTTACACCCGGGACATACCCATATTCTTGGGTTTGGTTTTGATGGTACCGCCTGTTTTCGTAAAGGCACCCGAGAAGGGCCCGACGGTTTACGCGCGGTTTCTGAGGACATTGAGTCTTACTCGCCGTACCTTGACGCCGACTTAGAAGATCAAAGCTTCTACGACTTAGGCAACCTGCGGCTGGGCTTCGATGACGACGAAGAAAAGCAATGGCATCACGCGGTTCATGACTTTAACGCGATATTTGATTCCGTCGACCTGGCTCAGGAAAAAATTAAACTGCTGACCTTAGGTGGTGAGCATTCTATTTCTTACGCACCTATTGTGAAGTACTTGCGACAATACCCCGATATGGTGTTGCTGCATCTGGATGCTCACGCGGATTTACGCGATGGCTTCCTTGGTTACCATTATTCACACGCGTCTATTATTCGCCGTTCGGTCGACCACTTTGGTCCCGGCCATGAGCTCATTCAATACGGCATTCGCTCTGGTACACGCGACGAGTACCAATGGATGAAAGAACACAAAACCATCCGCAGCTCACGTAAAGACTTCCTCGACAGTGTTGAGACTATTGCTAAAGACCGTCCGGTTTACCTGACGCTGGATCTCGATTATTTCGATCCTTCTTTTTTACCTGGCACAGGAACTCCGGAGCCGGGCGGTGAAGATTTCCATTCCTTTGTCAGCCTGATGAAACTCCTGCGCCAGAAAAACCTGGTGGGTGCTGACGTGGTTGAATTGTCACCACAAATAGACCCAACCGGTAACTCCGACGTGTTCGCCGCTAAAATTGTGCGCGAATTATTACTCGTTTTACAACAGTCGGGAGCCTGAGATGTCAGACTGGAATATCGATCAAGCAGAAGAATTGTATGGTGTTAACCGCTGGGGCGCGGGTTATTTTTCCATTGGCGAAAACGGCAACATTCAAATTCGACCTAACCACCGCCTGCCAGATGTCACCATTGATATGAAAGAAGTAGTGGATGAAATTATTTCGGAAGGTATTCAGTTTCCGGCCGTTATCCGTTTTCATGACATTTTGCGCTCGCAGGTTGAAATCATTAACGAGACTTTCGGTAAGCTGATAGCTGACGCCAATTACCAGGGGCAGTATTGCGGTGTATTTCCCATTAAAGTGAACCAAATGCGCGAAGTGGTTGAAGAGATCATGGACGCTGGTGAACCTTATAATTATGGCCTTGAGGCCGGTTCTAAGCCGGAACTGATGGCAGTAATGGCGTACAACGACAATCCCGATGCGCTGACCATTCTCAATGGCTACAAAGACAAAGACTACCTGACTCTGGCGCTGCTTGGCCGTCAGCTGAAACGTAAAATGATCATCGTTATTGAGAAATTCAGTGAACTGGAAATGCTGATCCCGTTGGCGAAACAAATGGGCGTTGAACCCATGATTGGTCTGCGCTCAAAAATGATGGTAAAAAGCTCCGGCAAGTGGGCTGGCTCCAGCGGCGACCGCGCTAAGTTTGGCCTGAGTATTGCCGAAATTTTGAATGTTATTGAACGGCTGCGCGAAGAAGACATGTTGCACTGTGCCAAGCTGCTGCATTTTCACATTGGTAGTCAGCTGTCCGATATTCGTAAGATTAAAGAAGCCGTCAACGAAGGCGCGCGTTTGTACGCCAAATTAGTTCAGGAAGGTGTGCCTTTAGAATACCTGGATATCGGCGGCGGTCTAGGCATCGACTATGACGGTACCAGCACCACCAGCGACTCCTCACGCAATTACTCCACAGAAGAGTACGTAGCTGACGTTGTCTGGGGTGTGAAACAAATTTGTGACCTGGAACAGGTGCCCCACCCTAATCTAGTCAGTGAAAGTGGTCGTGCGATGACCGCGCACCACAGCTGCGTCGTCACCAACATTGTTGGCGAAATGAAACCGGCCGGTACACAATTCGATATCAGCGCCAGCGAGAACGAACACATTTTAGTTAAGAACATGCGCGAACTGCACAGCTCCGGCGACCAGTTCCACCCGCAGGAGCGTTATAACGACGCCGCCGAANNGTTCACTTTCCATGATGGCAGCATTGTTTTGGGAACTACCAATGGCGTACAGATTTTAGACCGCAAAACATTTGTCCCAATTAAATTGGACCAAAAACTGCCTTGGACAGAAATTACAATGGTTAAAAATATTCGAGGTAGTCTATGGCTCGGATCCACCAAAGGGGCTTTTAAACTACGTGAAGATGGCAAATATGACTATTACGCCTCCAAACGATGGTTGGTAGACGATCAGGTGGTGGACTTGGCTGAAGGACCTGACGGAAGTGTGCTGGTCCTTACACAAAAAGGGATGAGCAAAATTAACTTCGTACCCATGACACTGGCACAAAAAGCGGAGTATTTTCAAGAAATTCAGCGTTTACGCCATATTCGTTACGGTTTTACCTCCGATCTGTCTATGAGAACACCCGGTGACCTTTCTACGGGTTACTTTCACGATACGGATAATGACGGCCTATGGACTTCCATGTACTTGGCAGGGGAGTTATTCAGGTATGCAGTAACCAAGTCCGAGGACGCCAAGCAAAATGCCTACGAAGCCTTTAAACTGGGTATATTATCACTCAGTGAAATGGCCAAGCTGGACACCATGTACTGGCAAATACTTACCGACATTCACCATTCACTGGATAAAGACAGTTACGTTATTCAGGAGCTGGAAGAGTTAGAAGACATGCTCGCCAGTCAGTACCTGTGTAACTTTTCTGTATTTCAGTCAGCCGCCGATACCTGGGCCATCGGGCAAGTACTGCCAGTGGTGCCTATCTCGCGCCTGAACGAACAGCCCGAAGTACGCTGCTCAATTGTCGATATTACCTGCGATAGTGATGGTAAGCTCAGTAAGTACGTTGAAGGCACTGAAATCAGCGATCACATCCCCATGCATAACTTGCGTAAAGGCGAGGATTACCACGTAGGCTTATTCCTCACCGGCGCCTACCAGGACGTTATGGGCGATATGCACAACCTGTTTGGCCGTCTGACCGAAGTGCATGTTTACTGTCACGACGATGAACCCGGCGACTTCTATATTGAAGAAGTGGTACCGGGCACATCGGCCGAAAAAGTACTGCAAACTATGCAGTATAATACCGAGTACATGGCAAAAACTGTGAAGAAACAAATTGACCGTCAGGTACGTAAAGGCTCACTGGCGCCACGTGAAGGTGTTCGCTGGACAAACTTTTACGAGCACTGTTTAGCCGGCAGCACCTACTTACGCGTTGAATAATTCACCAAAACAACCGCTTAATGTGCAATTACTGAGCAAACAGTAAAAAAGGCACGAAAAGCGGTTGACTCGAAACCGAAAAAAACGTTTAATACACGCCGTTGCCCGGATAGCTCAGTCGGTAGAGCAGAGGATTGAAAATCCTCGTGTCGG
>NZ_DFTS01000009.1:52314-58832 GCF_002383015.1 Idiomarina sp. UBA4206 | reverse complement strand
GGTAGCTCAGTTGGTAGAGCAGAGGATTGAAAATCCTCGTGTCGGTGGTTCGATTCCGCCTCCGGGCACCACGTATTGCAAGGCCTCGCTGGAAACAGCGGGGCTTTTTTGTTTTAGGCATTGTGCCAATTTTGTACCAACCAAGCCTTCATCAAGGCAAAGATAAAAAAGCACGCCCAATAACGAGCGTGCTTAAATACTTCAACTTATTCTACATGGGTTCCTTTAAAACGTTGTACTAAGTAATACAACGCTGGCAGCACCACCAAAGTCAATAATGTCGACGAGACAATGCCGCCGATTACCACAGTAGCCAGTGGTCGCTGTACCTCAGCGCCGACACCGGTATTAAATGCCATAGGGACAAAGCCCAGGCTAGCTACGAGAGCAGTCATCAGTACAGGTCTTAACCGTTGTTGCGCGCCTTCAAACACCGCATCTTTCAACGGCAGTCCGTCGCGCAGCAGTTGCCGTATGAATGTCAGCATGACCACGCCGTTCAAAACCGCCACGCCCGACAGTGCAATGAAGCCGACTGCAGCGGAAATTGATAGCGGCATATCGCGCAGCGCTAATGCGAATATCCCGCCGGTCAGCGCTAAGGGAACGCCTGTAAATATGACGAGTGCACTGCTCAGCGAATTAAACGCACTGTATAGCAGGCCAATAATTAATAGCAGCGCTAATGGCACAACCAAACTCAACCGTTGGGAAGCTGATTGCAGCTGTTCAAAGGTACCGTCGTAGTTAACCCAATAACCTGCTGGCAAATCAACGTCAGTCGTTAGCGCATCCTGAACATCTGCCACAAAAGAGCCCAAATCACGATCTTCAACATTCGCACTCACAATAACATTGCGTTTGCTACTTTCTCGGTTAATTTGGTTCGGTCCACTTTCCAAACTCAATTCGGCGACCTCTCCCAACGGCACATAGCGCAGCTCAGGGTTGCCGGCAGGCAGATCAATAGGCAGTGATTTAAGCTGTTCAATGCTCTTACGCCATTCTTTGTCGAGACGTACCATTAGCTTGAAGCGTTTATCCCCTTCGTAAATAATCCCTGACTGAACTCCACCAACCGCAGCTTGAACTGCTCGTTGTACATCAGCGACTGTTAGGCCTAATAACGCTAAATGATCACGCTTAGGTATAACTGAGAGTGTCGATAAACCGGTCATTTGTTCAACCCGAACATCAGCAGCGCCATCAACGGTGCGAATGACTGCGGCGGCTGAGTCGCCTAACCGTTTAAGCGTTTGCAAGTCATCGCCATAAATACGAACCCCCAAGTCAGCTCGAACGCCTGCAATAAGTTCGTTAAAGCGCATTTCAATGGGCTGAGTGAACTCGTACTTATTACCGGGAAGCTCTTGCACAGCAGTTCGTATTTCAGCAACCAGTTGCTCTTTGGGTTTCTCTGGGTTTGGCCAGTCCTCACGCTCCTTTAAAATAATAATGGTATCAGCAACGCTCGGTGGCATAGGGTCGGTCGCAACATCCGGGGTACCAATTTTTGAGAATACCAGTTTAACTTCGTCAAAGCGTGACACCACAGACTCGACATCTTTTTGCATTGCTATAGACTGCTGTAAGCCTGTCCCCGGAATGCGCAAGGCATGCATGGCAATATCGCCTTCATCAAGCTGTGGCAAAAACTCAGTTCCCATGCGACTCGCCTGAAACAGTGATACCGCAAATAACCCAAAGCCAAGCAAAATAATGACAACTGGAAGCTTTAATGTTTGCCGTAGAGCCGGCTGATACACTTTGCGGGCCGCTCGCATTATTCGGTTTTCGCCGTGCTTAATATTGCCACGGACAAATATTGCAATAGCAGCTGGTACAAAGGTAACACTGAAAATCAGCGCACCTAACAACGCCGCTACAACCGTAAACGCCATGGGATGGAACATCTTGCCTTCCACGCCACTTAACGCAAATATTGGCAGGTAGACCAGCATAATAATCAGTACACCAAAAACGGCTGGGTTGAAGACCTCACGTGTACTGTGAGTCACTTCAATTAAACGCTCTTTGGTCGTCAGCACCCTACCGAGGCGTTGTTGAGCATTCCCCAGGCGCCGCAGCGCGTTCTCGACAACAATGACCGCACCGTCGACAATAATGCCAAAATCTATTGCGCCCAGGCTCATTAAATTACCAGACACCTTGTTGGCGACCATGCCGCTTACCGCAAACAGCATACTCAAGGGAATAACGCACGCCGTAATCAGTGCTGCACGGACATTTCCAAGCAGAATGAAAAGCACCACAATAACCAGCACCGCACCTTCAAACAGGTTTTTCTCGACCGTTGCAATAGTTTTATCAACGAGAGAAGTACGGTTATACACCGTTTCAATCACCACCCCGTCTGGCAAGCTTCGTTGCACCTCCTCAATTTTATTGGCGACATTCTGTGCAACGATGCGACTGTTTTCGCCAATAAGCATCATGGCCGTGCCCAATACCACCTCGCTCTCGCCCGAGGTTGAAGCGCCAGTGCGTAATTGTTCTCCCAGTTTGACCTCAGCTACGTCACTCACGCGCACCGGTGCATCATCACGTTTTGTCACGACCACATCACGAATATCGTCAAGTGTCTTAAGCTGTCCAGGCGAACGCACCAACCATTGCTCACCATTTTTCTCGATATAACCGGCACCAGCGTTTCTATTGTTAAGATCCAATGCTGCCAAAAGGTCCTGCATGGTCACTTTATAGGCCAGCATACGACCGGGGATGGGAGCCACCTGGTATTGCTTTTCATAACCCCCCACACTATTAATCTCGGTAACACCGGGCACCTTGACCAGTTGCGGCTTAATGATCCAATCCTGGATGGTACGCAACTGCTCGGGCGTATACGCCTCGCCATCGGCATTGGTAGCCCCCTCTTTCGCGCGTACTACATAATTAACAATTTCACCAAGGCCGGAGGCTATTGGCCCCATCGTCGGCTCGATACCGTCGGGCACTTCTCCCCTTACCTTTTGCAATCGCTCACTGATTTGCTGTCTAGCCCAGTAAATATCGGTGCCCTCTTCAAACACCACGGTAACTTGCGACAACCCATAGCGTGAGATCGAGCGGGTGTAGTCCAGCTTTGGTAAACCTGCCATCGCGGTTTCCACCGGATAAGAAATACGTTGTTCGGTTTCTAATGGCGAATAGCCTGGCGCTTCTGAATTTATCTGTACCTGAACATTGGTAATATCCGGCACAGCATCGATGGGTAGCTTTAATGTGCTATAAACGCCCGCAGCTGCTACTAACAAGGTTGCGGCAAGCACCAGCCATCGACGATCAACCGCAAAGCGAATGAGTGCATCTATCATTGTTTAGTCTCCCTAATGGCTGTGGCCTGCGCCTTGTTTTAGAATGTCAGCCTTTATCAAGTAGCTGGTTTCAACGACATAACTTTCGCCATTCTCAATACCCGATAACACCTCGGTGTATTCACCGTCAGTTCGGCCTAACTCAACTTCCCTGGCTTCGAAACGATTACCCTCTTTAATAAAAACAACGGGGTTATTTTCTAAACGTTGAACAGCATCATTGTTTATCGCCAAGCTCGCGTTAAAGCTGTCTGTAACGACATCCGCTTTTACGTGCATTCCCGGTCGCCAATGCCCCGACTGATTGTGCAACTCGATAAGTGCGCGTGCAATATGTCCGCCAGTCATTTGTGGCGAGATATAAGACACAGTTCCTTCGACGGTTTTATGATGATGCAAGTCGTACACATAGGTCGTTTGCTCTTCTTCTAACGACTCAATGTTCTCCGGGAACGCTGAAAGCTCTACCCAGACCGATGATGGATCCAGGACTTCAAATAATGGCTTTTGCTCAACCACTTCACCAACATTGGTAAAACGTGCAGTTACCTCTCCGCTAATTGGGCTGATGACTTCAAATGCCGTGCCTGTCGTAACATTCTCAACAACAGCCAGAGTTTGCCCGGCTTTTATGGCATCGCCGATATTGGCCTTTAGTGCCGTAACAATACCTTTGTACTTCGCTCCGATATGCACAATATTGTTATTATTGGGGGCTATTACACCGAAAATTGTTTGCTTTACTCGAATGCTTTGAGCGCTCGCTGTTGCCAACGTTAATTTCGCGTTTTCTATTGCTGCATCACTTAAATTGGTATGGGGTGCTTCATGCTCTTCGTGTTCTTTCTCATAAGCCAATGCGGGCAGTGAAAAACTGGCAATGCAGATAATTGTAATCAATGTGTTGAGTTTCATTGTTGTACTCCTAAAAACGGCTGTCCGGTCATGCGCTCTAATTCGATGATGTCGCTGTAAATCGCATGTTTCCGAGAAACTTTTTCGTACTCGAGTTTGGCTAACTCCGTTTGCGCGTCTAACACTTGCAACAAAGAGTGCGTTCCGCGTGCGTAACCCTGTTGAGTCTGTTCAAGTAATTGCTCAGATAATGGCATCAGTCGCTGATTTATCTTTTGCAGATAACTTTGGTGAGTTTGCAAACTGTGCACTAGCGATAAAGCCAGTGATTTTAGTTGCTGCCGAACCTGTTTTTGCTGCGCCAGGATAGACTGATGCAGTAATCGGCTTTGTTTTATGCGACCGACGTTAGGGTCAGTGAACTGCAATGGCATCGATGCCTGGACGATTAAACCTACATCATCGAACTCATTATTGTAGCGAGCCCCGACACCAACGGTAATATCCGACTTTGAGTCCGCTGCTAACGCTCTGGCTTGCGCTTGTAGAAGTTGCTCAGAGTCCAGTAAACGCAAATACTCCGGCGCCCGATTAACAGCCGATAACACGTTGGCTTTTTCCGGGAGGCTTAGCGGAAAAGTAAAGTCTCCAGAGACGCGCGTAAAATTGAGCTCGCCTGCCCACATTGAAGCCAGTTCAGCTTGTTGCTTTTTCAGTTTACCGTTCAACTCGTCAGAGAAAGCGTATTGGCGCTCTAACTGTAATTTAATGCGAATAACCTCGGATTTAGGCACCGCGCCAGCTTCTACACGCTCCTGTGCCACTTTTATCAGTCGCTCAGTTCGCTGAATTTGACGCTCGCTGGTATGCGCGACTTGCTGAAGTTTTAAAATGTCATAGAAACGCTGTGTGGTTTCTGCCAAAACCTCAATTTGACGATACTCAAACTCTGCTCGCTGAGCTTTCTCTTTTTCGGTTGCAGCTTTAACTCGTAACTGCCGTTTGTCCCCTAACTCTATGAGCTGAGAAAAGGATACGGTCAATTGTGAGTTACTGATACCTTCTAGCCGTCCTGAGCCGGCAAAGTTTTCTATTTCCGCAGATACCCTTGGGTTCGCTGAAAACTCAGCCTGCTCTATCAGTGCTCCTGCAGCTCGTATTTTATAATCATACTCCAGTAACTCAGGGTTATTCTTGATCGTTTTTTGTAACGCTTCTTTCAGCTTTAAATCTGTCGTCGCAGCCGTCGCCACAGGCACTAGCGCACCTAAGCAAAAGGCTGCCACGAAGTATAAATACTTCATGTTGCTTCTCCATTAACTTATAGGTTTTAAAAAGTCTAAGTTAACGGTTACGCGTTTGGTGGAGGTACAGGGGGTTGGTGAGTCAGGCTTTGGTCAAAACCTACCGAGTTTGAGTTGGGTGCCAAAATAACAGGCACGGCTGAAATTAAGAGGTTATAACCAGTAATGCAACTAATATGAGGTTGTGTTTGTTGTTTACTATCATATATTGATTTATTTAAGTCTTGATTTTCACGCTCAATTTCTAAGACTAAGTCATACGCAACTCCTGCACTCTTTATTGAAGACTGACTGAAAGTACCAGCCACAGGAGCACAGGCAAAAGAGCTATGAATGAGCACAGTCAGTATTAAAAACCAAGATATTTTCATTCAATTACCCCACTCAATATAAATTCCTAATCCATCCAAAATAAGCTCGGCCATATTAATTATTATACTTACTATTTACTTAGAACCCGGTAGATTCGGTATCATTGAGACCTGCAAGTTGCTTAACAGTAATAGGATAACTCCTAGGGTAATTGCAATATCGGCAATATTAAAAACTGGCAATTGCCACGTTTGCCAACCTAGATGAAGGGAGTCGACAACATAGCCACGAAACAGTCGGTCAATGAGGTTCCCAACCGCCCCCCCAAGAATCAGCCCGTAGCTAATGCCATCCCGTTTACTTACTTTATTAAAGATCAACCTCGTTAAAGCCACAGACATTAGCAGAGCAACCCCAATAAAAAAATAGCGCTGCCAACCTCCACCATTTGAAAGCAGGCCAAATGCCGCACCAGTGTTCCAAGTGTGTACCCAATTGAAAAAAGGGGTCAATGAAATCGAATCACCGTAAGCTATTGATTGCTGCGTCTGCCACTTGATCACTTGGTCAAAGACTACAGTTAAACCAGAAATTAACAGAGAAATATAGGGCGAAAATCCTTTATCAACGCAGGACATTCAGTTCCCCTTCAGTGCAAAAATGCGTCTTGACCCGTTAAGCACGATTAAACCTGCTATGCTACCTATAA
>NZ_DFTS01000009.1:49490-52239 GCF_002383015.1 Idiomarina sp. UBA4206 | reverse complement strand
GAGCGATGATTACGCCAAGGTTAATCACTACATCATTAGCTGAAAAAATCCAACTTGCTTTCATATGCGCACCACCTCCTCTATGTTTGGAGATAAGTAGAAGACAGATGGTATTGCCAATCAACGCGACAAATGCAATCCCCATCATCGCAAGTGACTCAGGTTCACTCCCGAATACGAAGCGTCTCACAACTTCTGCAAGTACACCCAGAGCCAAAACCAGTTGTAGTACGCCAGCTAGGTGCGCAGCACGTATTTGCATATTAACACTACGCGCTACGGCATAAAGAGAAAGTCCGTAAACTGCCGCATCGGCAAAATTATCTAAAGATTCCCCAATCAAACCAGCAGACTGCCAAAGCAGTCCGGCAGTCATTTCCACCAAGAACAGAAGAGTATTGATGGTGAGCAACCAACACAAGGTGCGGGACTCCTGCTTATCCGAACTTGCCGAAAACTCCTCAGCTTTGATTGCCTCGGAGTCCGCAGCAGTGTCTCTTTCAAGCGAGGCACCCAAACCTAGAGTCTCTAATTTAGAAGTAATAAAGGCTGTCTCACCATCATGTAATACCTTCAGCCGACGGTTTGACAAGTCGAAGGATAATGAATGAATTTCCTCAAACCCATTCAGTGCCAAGCGAATCATTCGTTCTTCTGATGGGCAATCCATTTTTGCTACAGAGTAAACGATGAGCCGTTTACCTGACTCTTCGTAGGCATTTTTTGAGTCGCCATTTGTTCGAACCGTATCAAAGGAACTAGCCATCGTATTACTTACCTTAAA
Source organism: Idiomarina sp. UBA4206 (assembly GCF_002383015.1). Taxonomy (NCBI): domain Bacteria; kingdom Pseudomonadati; phylum Pseudomonadota; class Gammaproteobacteria; order Alteromonadales; family Idiomarinaceae; genus Idiomarina; species Idiomarina sp. UBA4206. The sequence continues at coordinate 51,455 of NZ_DFTS01000009.1, read as the reverse complement.
TATATAGTTTCACAATTAAAAACTATAAAGTTACTATAAGGTCAAGAAATTACTTAACTAGATAGGAAATTTTCTTATGCGTATTGGTCAACTAGCAGACTTATTAGGAATTCAAACCCAGACAATAAGGTTCTATGAAAAAAAGGGTTTGTTACCTTTACCAGCTCGTAGTTATAACGGATATCGAGTATACACTGAAAAACATTACAAAAGACTTAAGTTTGTATGTAGCTGCAGAGCTATAGGCCTTTCATTATCTGAAACCCGCAGATTACAAGATTATCAAGACAATCCACATCAACCTTGCTCAGCCGTTAATACCCTGATTGATGAACACATAATGCACATACGCTCTCAAATTACTTCTTTGCAAGATCTTGAGAAGCAACTCACTTCAATTAGAACAAGTTGTACTGGCCAAAGCAAAGTTATTGCGTGTACAGTTCTTAATAAAATTGATGAAATAGAATCTGTTAGTTGTAACCGAGACGTCTAAATTTCCGGAGGTTACACAACGTACTTACACAATTTTTTAAGGTTGTCCAGCGGAGCTTCGTTAGGCTACTGAGTGTCTAGTGAACTAGTGGCGATTCAGAATGCACTAGTTGAGAACTATTTTTAATTAATGTACCGTTAAGCTGCTTATTTAGAACTGTAGGTAATGATGCTTAGACTCGGATTTTTAATACTGGTGCTTGTTGCTGTTCTGACTCAAATCAGTCAGGCGGTTGCTGATGTGCATCAATCTCACCAGTCCTCTTCTGAGCAACACCTCAATTTTGAGCATGACGAATCGCACATCGATAAGCGAAACCTCCCTAAAAGTGGCGAAGTCAGCTTTGACTGCCATCATTGCTGTCACTGCCATGGTTCATTTCATTTATATGCTATGAAGGCTGAAAAAACTCTCGCTTTACCACGAATGGGCACAATACGTCCTGAGTATACTGAGTTTTACACTAACCCTCTATCATCGCCGCTGTTCCGGCCTCCTATCTCCTCATAACTGCCTAATAAGCTGCTTTAGCAGCGCAAAAAAATCATTATTTTACGCAGTAATATGACTGAGGAGTCTATCTATGGGTCCGTTTTCGACACATAGCAAACGCTTGTTTATTGCCGTTAGTCTGGCAATAAGTTCAAGCTACGCCAATGCACAACAGTTGCCCGAGCGATGGCAACAAACTGTTCAGCAACACCCCAGTGTTGAAGCAGCTCAACAGCAGGCTGAAGCTCTCATTCAACAGGGCAAGCAATTAAATCAGCCTTTGTACAACCCTAGCTTATCGTCACGCTTAGAGCGCGAGGGTGACATCAATAATTACACTGTTGGCCTAAGCCAAACGCTGGACTGGAGCACTCGCAATGAAGCACGAGCCAGTCAGAGTGACGTGATGACGGCTATGGCAGTGAGTATTTATCGCCAGTCGGCGACATCGCATGCTAAAACTCTGTTGAATGCCTATGTGCAATGGCTGGATGCAAAACAGCGTTACGCACTGGCCAAGCAGCAAGAGAAAATCGTTAAACAGGCGATAAGCCTGGTTGCCGAACGACGTAAAGCCGGTGACTTAGGTGCCGTCGACGAACAACTGACGGTACTCGCACTAAGTCGGCAACTGCAACAAACGGCAGCGGCTTATCAACAACTGCAATCCGCTGAAGCAGAGTTAAACGCTCTGCTAACAACGTCTGATGTCGGTCAACTCTCCATTAATGAGGAGCTATTTAACGTTGAACCTGCGTTAACGACTCGTTGGCAACAACATCCAGCGTTAAAAGCCGCTTACCTGCAATGGCAATTAAAGCGCGCCGATGTCGACTGGAAACGCTCGTTAACCACCGCCAACCCAACCATAGGCGTCGAAGCGGGCGAGAGCGATAACGAAACAGTAGTTGGCTTATCATTCAGCATTCCACTACAGATTCGCAATAACTACAGCGATGCGGTACGCGCAGCCAATT
>NZ_DFTS01000009.1:27395-49335 GCF_002383015.1 Idiomarina sp. UBA4206 | reverse complement strand
CCTGGCTCGCCGGTGACCTATCCACCACAGACTACCTCACCGCTGTGCAACAGCAGCTCGATAGCCAATTTGCAGGGATAGCGCTGCAAACACAATATCGGTTGGCCGCCATTGAATGGTTGTACCGTTCGGGCGAACTCAGTAAAGCGCTGACGTTATCGCCGTTAAGCCAGCCAACAAACGCAGAGATTGGAGAGTAAACGATGTCAGTAAAACCTTTATACGCAGCAATAGCACTTGCGCTGAGCTTTTCGGTTATGGCGCAGGATGAACACGGACACGACGAAAAAGAAGATACCCACAAGGAAAAAGGCAAACACGAGCAAGGTGAACATAAGGAAAGTGCAGGCGTGGAGCTATCCAGCAAGCAGCTGTCCATGGCGGATATCACCACGCGAACCTTGCAAACTCAAGTTATTGAATACCCGGTTTATGCTCCGGGCGAGGTGGTTGCTAACGACTTTAATAGCTATATCGTGAGTCCGCGCATCGATTCGACCGTTCTCAAACGTTTTGTCAGTATTGGCGACCACGTCGAAAAAGGTGAACCACTAGCCACCCTCTTCAGCGCCACCATGGCGGAGGCGCAAAGTCAGTATTTGGTCACACTTAACGAATGGCAACGCGTGCAGTCACTCGGTGAGTCAACGGTTGGTGAAAAACGCTTTGTTGAAGCGAAAAACGCCTTTACCTCAGCGCAAGCGCAACTCAAAGCATTTGGTATGTCAGCCAGTGATATTAAGCGTTTAAGTAAACCTGACTACCCTATCGGCGAATACCAACTGACCTCAGAAATTGGCGGGATTGTGGTTAGCGATAACTTCAAGCAGGGTCAGCCAGTCAATGCCGGTAACCACTTGGTTGAAGTTCTGCAAGAAGAAACCTTGTGGGTGAATGCTCGGCTACCGGGCTCAGCTGACCTTAATGTGCAGTTTGGTGATCCTGTTACAGTGAGTGTCGACAATCAGCGCTTTGCGGCAAAAGTCATTCAGGAAGGCCACACAATAGACCATAAAACCCGCACCCGAACGGTACGACTTGCGGTAAATAACGAAAAGGACCAATTACACCCTGGTTTATTTGCGGATGTTTATTTCTCAGTCAAGTCGGATGGACCGGTGCTTGCAGTTAAGGACTCAGCCTTAATGCGGGCATCTGATGGTGACTGGCAGATATTCATTGAGCACGAACCCGGAAAGTTTGAACCGAAGAAAGTCGAATTGGTTGATGAAAAAGGTCCGTGGAAAGTCATTCGAGGCGTTAAGGAAGGCACAGAGTACGTCGATAACGGCGCGTTTTTCGTTCGCTCTCAAATCGCTAAAGGCGGTTTTGACCCACATAACCACTAACAGGAGGTTGTATGTTTCAGCGCATTATTCAGTTTGCTGTCGCTAATCGCCTGTTATTGGTATTGGCTTTATTCAGCATCAGCATTGCGTCATTTTTTGTTATTCCCAAACTTAATCTGGATGCCTTCCCCGATGTTACCAACGTTCAGGTAACGGTAAATACGGAGGCCCCCGGGTTAGCAGCGACCGAAGTCGAGCAGCTGATTACCTATCCGATAGAGTCGGTGATGTATGCTCTGCCCGACGTCAAAGAGGTTCGGTCAATCTCAAAAACAGGTTTATCGGGCATTACAGTGGTGTTTGACGAGAGTGTCGATATCTACTTTGCCCGGCAACTGGTGTTTGAACGACTGCAGGCGGCAAAGGAGTTGATACCCGAAGGCGTAGGTACACCCGAAATGGGTCCTAACTCCTCCGGCCTAGGCCAGGTTTATCAGTATCTGCTACTTGCCGAACCGGGCTCCGGTGTCAGCAGTATGGAGTTACGCAGTCTAAACGACTATGTGGTTAAACTGCTACTAATGCCCGTTGAGGGAATTACCGAAGTCTTGTCCTTTGGCGGCGAAGTTAAGCAATATCAGGTTAACCTCAATCCCGCTAAGCTGTTGTCTTACGACCTTACCCAGCAAGACGTAATGGGCGCGGTCAACAAGAATAACGGTAACGTTGGTGGTTGGTATATGCCCCGCGGTCAGGAGCAGTTGGTTATTCGCGGCACCGGTTGGTTGGATAGCGGTAAAAAAGGCCTGCAACAAATACGACAAATACCGCTCAAAACCGTTGACGGCGTTTCCGTAACACTGGGCCAGGTTGCCGACGTCGAAATCGGTAGTGAAATTCGCCAGGGGGCGGTCTCAATGTCGCGTAAAGTCGACGGCGAGGTCAACCAGCTGGGCGAAGTGGTATCGGGTATTGTGCTCAAACGCATGGGCTCGAATACCAAAGCCACTATCGACGGTATTAAAAAGCGCATTCCGCTTATTCAGCAAGCATTACCCGAGGGTGTCACCTTTGAGCCGTATTATGATCAGGCCGATTTAATACAAAAAGCCGTATCTACGGTCGCGTATTCACTGCTCATTGCCTTTGTCTTTATTATCGCAGTATTAGCACTGTTTTTGCTCAACATACGCGCTACTTTTTTAGTGTTACTGTCCATTCCCGTTTCTATCGCCATTGCCCTGATGGTAATGTCCGCGATGGGCATGTCAGCTAACCTGATGTCGCTGGGCGGGATTGCTGTTGCCATTGGTATGCTGGTCGACGGCTCCGTGGTGATGGTTGAAAACATCTTTAAGCACTTAAGTCGTCCGGATAGTGAACACCAAGACGACGCCGAGCAACGCACAGAGCACCGCGACCCAGATCCTCAGGCAGCCAAACTCGATAGCCATGGTATCAAGCTGCGAGTTAAGGAAGCGGCGAACGAAGTGGCACGACCGGTATTCTTTGCCGCCATGATTATCTTGGTGGTCTTTATGCCACTGTTTAGTTTTCAGGGTGTTGAAGCTAAATTATTTGAGCCCATGGCTATCAGTATTATGTTGGCCATTATCTCCGCGGTTTTTGTGGCCATCATGGTTGTACCGGCATTAGCCAGTTACTTTTTCAGTCGGGGTATTAAGCCTCGTGAAAATAAACTGCTTAAACCACTAGATAATGGTTATAAAAGACTATTATCGGTGGCGTTACGCAGTAAAAAGGCTGTTATTACCCTGGCCGGTGTGCTGTTTGTCGGCGCTTTGGTGTTAGTGCCTCGTCTCGGCACAGAATTTGCGCCCGAATTGGAAGAAGGCACGATTAATATTCGCGTGACATTAGCCCCCTCCTCTAACCTTGAAACGGCCTTAGAGGTGGCTCCGAAGCTTGAAAAAATCCTGATGTCGTTCCCGGAAACCACCTACGCACTCAGCCGCATTGGACGAGCTGAAGTGGGCGGTGATCCAGAGCCTATCAGCAACATCGAGATATATGTGGGCCTTAAGCCGCAATCCGAATGGACAACGGCATCCGATCGCTACGCCTTACAAGAAAAAATGGAGGCAAAACTAGATGCTCACCCAGGCTTGTTGTTTAATTTTTCACAACCTATTGCAACACGGGTTGATGAACTGCTCTCAGGTGTAAAATCGCAGCTAGCCATCAAACTATTTGGACCCGAGCTTGACGTGTTGGCCCGTAAAGGCCAGGAAATAGAAGGTGCCGTCAAGCAAGTTGACGGGGCGGTTGCTGTAGCGATGGAGCAAATAAAAGGTGAAGCACAACTCGTGGTTTCGCCGAAACGCCAGCAACTCTCACGCTACGGCTTAAATGTCACCGATGTACTGAGCGTTGTCGACAATGGCTTGGGTGGCGCTTCGGCAGGCCAGATCATTCGCGGTAATGAGCGCTATGATATTTACGTGCGGCTGGCCAAGCAATTCCGCGATACGCCGGAGTCTATTCGTTCGTTACGCCTGTTAACTCCCTCAGGGGCCTGGGTAACCTTAGGCGAAGTCGCCCACGTCGCAATTGAATCAGGACCACCGCAAATCCGTCGTGATGACGTACAGCGTCGCGTTGTGATTCAATCGAACGTTCAGGGTCGTGACATGGGTAGCGTGGTTGCCGATATTAGGAAGGCGATTGACGAGAAGGTGGATTTACCAACCGGTTACTCAGTCGACATTGGTGGCCAGTTCGAAAGTCAACAACGAGCACAGGAGCGCTTGTCCATTGTCGTTCCCATATCGCTGGCACTCATCGCCCTGCTGCTTTATTTTGCTTTCGGCACCATGGGTCAAGCCATGTTGATTTTGGTGAATGTACCATTGGCAGTCATCGGCGGTATTGTGGCACTCTATGTGTCAGGACAGTACTTATCGGTGCCCAGCGCCGTGGGTTTCATCACACTGTTTGGTGTGGCGGTACTAAACGGTGTGGTTCTGGTCGAGAGTATTAACCAGAGAATAACCGATGGGCATGCGGTTAATGATGCCGTGTTTGATGGCGCGTGGTCGCGACTACGCCCGGTATTAATGACAGCAATAACCTCAGCGTTAGGACTCATTCCCATGCTGTTTGCAACCGGTGCAGGGGCTGAAATTCAACGCCCACTGGCTACCGTCATTGTTGGTGGTTTGGTATCAGCTACTCTGCTGACATTGGTTATCTTACCCGTGCTCTATCCTTGGTTTTCGAAACAAAAAATTAAGGATCTGAGCCGTTAGGGTTCAATAGCATTTAAGGGGGCGGTTATTGTCGCCCCCTTTTATTAAAAGAGGAACGTATTATGGGACATCACCATAACCATGATCACTCAAAGGACATGCCGTCCAACCGATTAGGTTGGGCATTCCTGCTTAACTTTGTTTTTACCATTATTGAGTTCATTGGTGGTTTTCTTACCAACAGTACCGCCATTTTAGCTGATGCCGTTCATGATCTTGGCGATAGCCTGTCGTTAGGTCTCGCGTGGATACTAAATAAACTTGGCAAAAAACAGGCTAACCAACACTTTACCTACGGTTATAAAAGACTGAATCTTGCCGGTGCATTTATTAATGCCGTTGTGTTAATCGCAGGCTCTGCCTGGGTACTTGTGGAAGCAATTCCCAGACTCTGGAACCCTCAGATGCCCGTCGCTGATGGCATGATTGCTTTAGCCGTCGTTGGCATTACAGTTAATGGATTTGCTGCTTACAAATTGTCAGAGGGCAAAACGTTAAACGAACGCGTTATTAACTGGCACTTGCTGGAGGATGTTCTCGGCTGGGTCGCTGTACTTATCGTTGGTATTGTTTTGCTGTTTGTGGATTGGCCAATTCTCGATCCGCTACTGTCGATTGGTTTTACTCTATTTATTTTAGTGAATGTGCTGCGCAACCTGTGGGCAACGCTGAAACTCTTCATACAAGCAACTCCGGACAAAGAAACCTACAGACAAGTCGCTGACACTTTGCTGGAGCTACCTCATGTTGCTGACCTACACCATCTGCATTTTTGGTCACTAGATGGCGAGGAGCATGTATTAACCGTTCATTTGGTGTTATCTAAAAACCTTGATATCGAGGCCCGTAGCGATTTAAAACAGCGCATCGATGACGTCCTTGCGCCCTATGCTTTAAGCCATACAACGGTAGAACTAGAAGATCCTGATGAAGCCTGTAGGGACAACTGATAATGAGTGCATTATTTTTAATGAAAACATTGGGCTTATTTATTGCCACCGCAATTGCTGAAATTGTCGGATGCTATTTACCCTACCTATGGCTCAAAGAGGGCCATTCGGTTTGGTTGCTCATTCCGGCGGCAGTGAGCTTAGCCTTATTTGCTTACTTGTTAACACTTCATCCGGCGGAAAGCGGGCGGGTCTACGCAGCTTATGGTGGTATTTACGTGTTAACTGCCATAGTCTGGCTGCGAATTGTCGATAAATCGCCACTATCCAATTTCGACCTGATTGGCACGGCGTTTGTGCTAACCGGTATGGGGATTCTTGTGTATGGCTGGCGTTAGCTATAAAGCAATTCAGTTAAAGAACTCCGCTCAAAAGTTTTACTACACAGACTAACGCACCTTATGTTTGTCCGTGGTAGCGTCCTCAACCCCGTCATTAAGCGAGGCCATCAGTGGACAATAGACATCTCCGTGTCCGGCGCTGCATTTTTGCACCAGCTCATTCAACGCTCGTTCAATTTGCTGTAAGTGCGATATCTTTCGACGAACACTGGTGAGCTTTTGCTCCCCAAGCTCCCGTGCCTCATCGCAATGAGCGCCATCTTGCAGAGTTAATAGCTCACCAATTTCATCCAGACTAAATCCAAGCCATTGAGACGCGCGAATAAAATGAAGCCGAGCAAGCGCTTGTTCATCGTAATGTCGGATCCCCCCATACGGCTTTTCCGGCTCGCTCATTAGCCCTCGGCGCTGATAATAGCGCACCGTTTCCACGCCCACGCCGGCTGTTTTGGCCAGCGTGCCAATTGTCATTACGTTGCGTTTTTTTAACATAGCTATTGCTTCCGTAGTGAGGTACGGGTTTAAGATTAACACATTAAAGCAAAATGCCCGAAGGAGTTACTCTTATGTCAAATTCAAAATCTGGTCGGGGCTCTCTTCTCGCGGGAGGGATCGCAGCGACTCTGGCATCTGCGTGTTGTCTGGGTCCCCTCATATTACTTGCACTCGGTGTATCCGGGGCCTGGATTGGGAGCCTCACAGCACTTGAGCCTTATCGACCCATTTTTATTACCATTGCATTGATTGCCATATTCTTTGCCTGGCGTCGAATATACCGGCGTGCTGATGACTGCAACCCTGATAACACCTGCGCAACGCCAAATGCTCGTAAGAGCTACAAAGTGATGTTTTGGCTCGTTGCGGTGCTTACTTTAACAGCATTGGCTTACCCCTATGTTGTTCCTTTGTTTTACTAGGAGGCAATACACGATGAAAAAAACAATGATAACAACCATTTTATTTTTACTGTTTAGCATGCCCGCATTGGCGGTTGAGAAAACGGTTACGCTATCAGTACCCGGTATGACATGCGTCACCTGCCCAATTACTGTCAAAGCTGCACTTGGCCAAGTTGCAGGTGTGAGCGCCGTCGATGTCCGTTTTGAAGAGCGGGATGCAACCGTGACATTCGACGACGAAAAAACGTCAGTTAAGCAGCTCACTGAAGCAACGACAAATGCAGGATACCCATCAACACTGAAAGCAACGGCACCAAAAAATCAGTCATGAAACATCACAATGCCTTATAGCTGCTGTAAAACTGAAAGACCAAGGAGTAACCGTTATGAGTAATAACAATTTACACATTGCTGTCATTGGTAGCGGCGGCAGTGCGATGGCTGCGGCACTCAAAGCGACCGAGGGAGGTGCCCGAGTGACGCTCATTGAGAGAGGTACTATTGGCGGAACTTGTGTCAATATTGGCTGTGTCCCGTCTAAAATCATGATCCGAGCGGCTCATATCGCCCAACTGCGGCGAGAAAGCCCTTTTGATAAAGGCTTAAGTACCCATACTCTTAAGGTAAATCGATCAGCTCTCCTCGAGCAACAACAGGCTCGGGTAGAAGAACTCCGTGAATCCAAATACCAGAGTATTCTTAGAGAGAATTCCGCCATTACCGTTATTAACGGCGAAGCCCGCTTTATAAACGATGAAACTCTTTCCGTATCACTTTGCGATGGCGGTGAGCAAACGGTTCACTTTGACCGTGCTTTTATCGGCACCGGGGCCCGACCCGCACAACCACCCATCCCCGGCTTAGCTGAAACCCCTTACCTTACTTCGACAAGCGCATTAGGGCTAAGTAACATTCCTAAGCGCCTCGCTATTATTGGAGCCTCGGTCGTTGCTCTTGAATTAGCACAGGCCTTCGCGCGTCTCGGTAGTGAAGTTACTGTTTTGGCTCGCAGTCGGGTGTTATCCCAAGACGAGCCTGCCATTGGTGAGGCAATAGCCACTGTTTTTTATCACGAAGGCATCAATGTGCTTGAGCATACAGAAGCCAGCGAAGTGCGTTACGACGGACAACACTTCATTCTCAAAACCAATGCCGGAACATTAAAAGCAGAACAACTGCTCGTGGCCACAGGCCGCACGCCCAATACGGAAAACCTCGATTTAGAAACCATCGCCGTACAAACCGAGCGCGGTGCCATAACGATTAACGATCGCATGCAAACCTCTAACTCAAGAGTATATGCGGCAGGCGACTGTACGAATCAGCCGAAGTTTGTCTATGTCGCCGCCGCAGGCGGCAGCCGAGCCGCTATTAACATGACGGGCGGTGATGCGCATCTTGATCTCAGTGCCATGCCCGAGGTTATCTTTACTGATCCACAAGTCGCCACGGTGGGTTTATCAGAAGCTGATGCTAAAACTGGTGGTTACGTCACCGAAAGCCGCACGTTGGGCCTTGAAAATGTCCCACGGGCATTGGTTAACTTCGATACCCAAGGGTTTATAAAAATTGTCGCAGAAAGTGGCAGCGGCCGGCTGCTCGGTGTTCAAGTCGTCGCAGGAGAAGCTGGTGAGTTGATTCAAGCTGCTGTAATGGCGATAAGAGCAGGAATGACAGTCAATGAGTTGGCTGATGAGCTCTTCCCATACCTTACGATGGTAGAAGGCTTAAAATTATGCGCTCAAACGTTTACTAAAGATGTTAGCCAATTATCTTGCTGCGCTGGGTGAGATAACCTAGCTTAACTTCACTGGACAGTTACCAATATTTCGGGTTTAGCTGCTGGTTGGTGATAGGTTAAGCTAGTTCAGGAGTGATAATAGTTGTTATAAGCACTTTTTTTTCATTCATATTAGCTCTTATTTGTCTCACTTATTTGACAATAAGTTTTCCTAGATACCTTTGCATCTGACAATGAAAATCGTATTCTCCGGTCTTTAATACTGGCAATTCGATCAACTTTAACTTATTGGTCGGTAAAGTATCGCTGATCCCCAGATCAGGAATAAGCAAAGTTTCAGAGCAACAGATTTAAAGGCTTCCAGTTTGACAACAATCTCATTTAGCCGTTTTCATTTGTTTATTATATAACGTTACAATTAGCCAGCCAGTAATCATAGCTCCCAAGGACCACCCGAATAATCCCGTAACAAATCCACTAAAACTCAAATGCCACTCGAAACCAGAGAGTTTTCCGTGAACCATGCCTTCTGTTAAAGCCATCATGCTAGAGGGCATAATAAGCACTAGCAAGCTACAAACTCCCCATAAAACTGCGAAAGCACCGCCAGCTGCTAAGCCAAATTTCTTTGCATTAAGTTTCATAACTTCCTCCTTAAAAATACCGTTGTAAATTAGATATATTGAAAAAGTACCGCTACTTGCACACTGCAAGTAGCGGCATTTCCAACGGAGAGCTTAATCTCTACTACATTTCCTTTTTTTCTTCACTCTGGTGTTCCATCATTTGCTCCATCATCTTTTGCATCATATCCATTCGATGCTCCATCATTTTCATTTTATTCATCATATTCTCTTTGCCCATTTGCTCTGCTTTGTCTCCCTTTTTATGTTCTCCTTTGTTCATGCCTTTATCCATCCCATGGTTCATCATTTGCATGCCCTTCTGCATTGACTTCATATGTTTTTGCATGAGTTCTTTACGCTTCTTGGGGTCAGATTCGCTTTTTATTTCTTTCATAGCATCGCGCATTTCCTGCATGTGCTCATGCATTGATGTCATTTTTTCATGGTGCATCATTCCACTCATTGAACCTGTTTTATCATCACCATGTTTATGCTGTGCATCAGCAAAGACAGGAGAGGCCATTAAAGCTGTGATAGTTAAAGCTGAAAGTACTTTTTTCATTTTATTACCCTCTTGACTATGACCAAATTGTATTGGTCTCATTAATTTTACTTTGTTTCACTATCGTTAAATCTTGGAGCCCACGCTGACGTAGACCTCATATAACGGCGATATTTATTGCCGAATCCTTCAATGCCTTCGATGAAATTGAATTTCATTGAATCTAGCGGAAAACTTTTAAAATTCTCATTGTGACCTGGACGTTTTAAGCCATTTAACCAGCAACGATTTTTCCCCGATACATTTGCATCTGGCAATGAAAGTCATACTCTCCGGGTTCCAGTGCTGGTATTTGAATTGGCTTTAATTTGTTAAAAGGCAACGTTTCACTGATTTCCAGGTCAGGGATAAGCAGAGTTTCAGAGCAAGGCGATTGATCCTTCCGCAGAAACCTGAGTTCAACCGGCTTACCTTCAGGTACGTTTATTCTCGAAGGCGAGTAGGTGCCGTTTTCGACGGCAATCACCCAATCACCTTCTCCCAGCTTCATCTGCTTGGGCGTGTAAAGCCAAAACCACCAGACGATCAGTGCGATCAGAGCGATACCAGCAATATTAATAAATAACATATTTATTCTCCTGAATGCGCCAATGTTAAAAGGTGCATTAATGTTTCTTGGCTTTGAAAAAGCGTAACCGGTTAGCGTTGCTCACTACCGTAAGCGAAGAAAAAGCCATTGCTGCACCTGCAATAACCGGACTCAACAGCATTCCAAAAAATGGATACAGAACGCCTGCGGCAAAAGGAATACCTGCTACGTTGTAAATAAAAGCACCAAATAAGTTTTGTTTAATGTTGCTCAGTGTGGCCTTGCTCACCGCGACCGCATCGGCAAGCCCGTGCAACGACCCGCGCATCAATGTAATATCAGCACTTTCAATAGCGACGTCCGTTCCCGTGCCAATCGCGAAGCCTACATTGGCAATAGCTAGTGCTGGCGCATCATTAATACCATCTCCCGTCATGCCAACGATTTCGCCTTCCATCTGCAGCTCCTGAACCTTTTTTGATTTTTCTTCCGGCAGAACTTCAGCGAAAAATTCTTTAATTCCTACTTTTTCAGCAACTGCTTCTGCTGTCGCGCGATTATCACCAGTAAGCATCACTACTCGCACACCGTTATCTTGCAAACGTTTAATGGCGGCTACGGAGTCGTCTTTTATCGGGTCGGCAACTGCAATAATTGCAGCTAACTCATTATCAACGGCAAAGTACATAGGCGTCTTAGCTTCAGCAGCTAAGCCTTGGGCTTTTTCAACAAAGTTACCGAGCTCAACTTGACGTTCACGCAACAGCTTTTCATTACCGAAAAGGAGGGACTTCCCGTCAACTTCTGCCTCCACGCCATGACCAGCGATGGCGTTGAAGTTCGAGACCTTACTTGTCTTAATCCCTCTTTCCCTGGCTGACTCAACTATCGCCTGTGCTAGCGGATGTTCAGAGCCAGACTCAAGTGTCGCTGCAAGTTGCAGTACGGTTTGCTCATCGTACTCACTCGCTACTAATACGTCGGTGACTTTAGGAGAACCAAGTGTAATGGTGCCCGTTTTATCCAGGATCATAGCCGATACTTTCGACGCTGTTTGCAATGCTTCGCCATTGCGAATCAGCACACCTGCCTCTGCGGCTTTTCCTACACCCACCATTACCGACATAGGCGTCGCCAGGCCTAATGCGCAAGGGCAAGCAATAATCAAGACAGTGGTCGCTGATACCACAGCAAAGGCCAGTGCCGGCTCAGGCCCAAAGTTAAGCCAAGCTAGAGCACTGATAACAGCGATAATCATAACGACTGGCACAAAGTAAGCTGAAATAATATCGGCAAGACGACCGATTGGGGGCTTAGAGTTTTGCGCCCGTTTCACCATGTTAATAATTTGAGCAAGTGCTGTATCTTTTCCGACTCTTGTCGCTTGAAACAAAAAGGAACCACTTTTATTTATCGTGCCCGCCACAACGTCATCACCAACTGATTTTTCCACGGGCATGGGTTCACCCGTTAGCATAGATTCATCAACGGTGGTACTTCCCTCTATAACTTTTCCATCAACAGGGATTTTTTCTCCGGGACGAACACGTACTACGTCCTCCTCGAGTACGTCTTCGATAGCGATATCCAATTGTTTATCGTCACGAATCACCCTTGCGGTTTTCGCCTGCAAACCAATGAGACGTTTTATGGCTTCGGACGTGCGCCCACGAGCTTTCAGTTCAAGTGCCAGCCCCAAATTGATCAAACCGATAATCATTGCGGTCGCTTCAAAGTATACGTGACGCGCCATTTCCGGAACCAGGTGCGGAACCAATACAACCACCATGGAATACAACCAGGCGGTACCAGTACCAAGTGCGATCAGCGTATCCATATTAGCGGAATGATTTTTCAAAGATTGCCAGGCACCGACGAAGAAGTGTTTGCCCGAAAAGTAAAGTACACCTAACGTTAGAATACCTACGACTAACCATGTCACACGCTCTGTGGCAGTGGTCACCGTCATTTCACCAACAAAAAGGCTATAAATCATGAGAGGTACACCTAACGACAGCGCAACGGTCATCTCCCGCATCAGCCGCTTGTAATAAGCCCAGTCGGCTTGCTCTTTTTCTGCCAACGCATCACCGTCACTTTCGGACGTGGCTACTTTAGCGCTATACCCCGCCCTCTCTACTGCTTTCACTAAAGCGCTCGGACTTGCTGTTCCTGTCACACTGACTGTTCGCTGCGCAAAGTTCATCTCTGCATTTTCCACACCGGATACAGACTTTAATGCACTCTCGATTTTGCCAACACAACTCGCGCAACCGGCTCCCTCGATAATGAGTTCCTCAATGGAACTACTACTAACGTCCTCAGTTTTCACACCCATACAAGTGCTCCTTATTTATGGAAAATTAACCAAATCAGGGCTCTTTCCCACAAAGTACCAACGATAAAATTTTCACTAACTACATATCCGAAAATCGGTTCGCAGTTTGCACCATTCGTTTAATTTCATTTTCTTCAACGTTTTTTACTGTTTCTAACAGCTCTTTTGCGCTGTCTATATCAACACGGGAATATAGGTGTTCATACAACTCAATGACTTGCTCATGATGGTTTACAATGTTCTCCATAATGTGATCAGTATCTAACTCTTTAAAAGGCGAATCACAGTGTCCATGCTCAACGATGGGATGTTTCCCAATATAGTCATAACACCAAGTGTCTAATGCATTTCGGTTTGCTGTACTCAAAAAACCTTCGACCATTCGCTCTAAGCTAGCCTCATGACCCGACACGTAGTTTAGAATCATCCGAGCTCGTTCATCTTGGTTTTGTTTAGAGCAGTGAGTAACACACTCCTTCAGGTTTTTGTGGAAATCAACGGTCCAACTCAGCACATCTTTGATTGTTTCTATTTGCATTTTTTACTCCTTACCTATAATTAATCGTTACTTTCGTTTGCTTTTGTTAACTGGCGGACTTCTATGACAACTCCACGGTGTATGTTCCGAATTATCTTTAATATTTTGGTCAATAAACTTGTAGTACTCTTCTTTCAGATGAGTCCACCACCCACTATTTATTTCAACACCAAACTTCCTGAGCTTTTCCTCTATAACATTGAGATCCACTTTAGAGGCATCATAAGCTACCAATAACAAGTTACGCTCAGAGTCATAGGCAACGCTATCGAGACCAACCAACAAGTCAATTTCTTTGATAGCTTTGCGAACTTCTTTCACACTCTCTGCGTTTAGCTTTAAAGTGCGGTTTACTAAGTTAATTCCCCGCACTCCTGCTCTATGATCGTTATTTGACATCAATACTGTCCTGTTAATTAAAACTACCAATACGTTTCAGGCAACATTTGCTCGGTGTTAACTTTGTAACGAAAGCTCTTTATTAGTGGCTGCTCGTTTATCGTGAACCCAGAACAATTCATCGATTGGCGAGATAGAAACTAATCCCTCGTTAGATACCCCAGTATGGGCCGCTTCAACTACCAAGAGGGCAACATCACGCGCATCATCACTGTTCACATAAACTTCAAGCTGTACGTGATCAACTAAGTGATCATCGTTATAGCTATCGAAGTAGTAACCCCGTCCTCGCACAGGAAACAGCGTAAAGCCGCTAACGCCACGGCCGATGAGAGCCTCTTCCACTGAGTCTTGTCGAAGTTGATCAAAAATAGCGGTAATTTTAGATAGGTTCATATACCCCCCTAAAAGCCCTAAAGCATATAGCTTATGGACTGTGTTTAGCCTAGTTACTTAAATTTCGAGAAAATCTAGAGTTGTAATTTAGTAGTGCTATTTCGGAGGGTAGTAAATATCGAAGAGTATTTGCTTCACATCACCTTTATAAGACACGGGATGTGGCAAGTTGCTAGGAGAGTTTATCGAAGTGTCGAATTGAATAAATACTAGAGGTGAGTTCGCAGAGTTACACTCTTCATCCATAGAGCATTTATCAACTACGCAGCAATAGCAGTCGTCAATGATAGATTGCTCACTTTCATCGCAATGAAAGTTATCTTTGCTTTCGTTGCTAACATCCATATGGCTAACACTTTTTTCGTGCTGTACATTGGAAGCATTGTTATAAGCAGGAGCGGCTGGGAAGGATAGCTGTATCACTATTCCTAACATAAGCACAACTAAAAATTTTGCTTGAAACATATGTGCGCTCCTATTGCCATGCTATAAATTAGCATACTACCACCTGCACATCATTGATCGAGATCAAAGGTGTGCAGGTGATATTCACAGAGTAAGGTATCATCTAACCTTAACGTCTTTCTTTCGCCACAAATAGTAAACAGCAGGTAATACGAGCAAGGTTAAGATAACAGCGCTGATCATTCCTCCAACCATTGGCGCCGCTATTCTACTAACCACCTCAGCCCCAGTCCCTGTACTAAACATTATAGGCAATAAACCAGCAATTGTAGAAACGGCCGTCATCATGACGGGGCGAACACGAAGTCCAGCCCCTTCCATTACGGCAAGAGAGAGACCGTCTTTCGTTAATGCTTTACCATGCTCTAACTGACTTTTTTCATATTCATTATAGGACTGGTTTAAGTAAGTCAGCATTAGTATTCCTATTTCTACAGTGACACCGGCTAGAGCTATAAAACCAACCGCTACAGCAACTGAGAAATTATAATCTAAAAGATACATTAGCCAGATTGACCCCACCAATGCGAGAGGCAAAGTTCCCAATATAATGGCTATTTCTGTAGCGTTTCGAAAGTTCATATATAAAAGAACGATAATAATCGCGAGCGTTAACGGAATCACGTAAGTCAGTTTTTCCTTTGCCCTTTCCATATATTCGTACTGCCCGGACCAGGTAACTGAATACCCTGCTGGCAACTCGAGTTCTTGTTCTACAACCTTCATTGCTTTTTCAACATAAGTGCCGACATCAACTCCCTCAATGTCGACAAAAGTCCAGCCATTAAGTCTTGCGTTTTCGCTTTTAATTGCCGGCGGTCCAAGTTCAACGTAGACATCAGCCACATCCGCCAAACTAATACGCTGCCCGTTTGGCGTAACTAAAGGTAGCTTCTTTAATTCTTCCGGCGAATCACGGTAATCTTGAGGGTAGCGCAAGTTTATTGGGTAACGTTCAAGCCCTTCAATGGTCTCTGAAACATTCATTCCACCAATAGCCGTGGCAACGACCTGCTGCACATCCTCAATGTTCAAGCCATAACGTGCAGCCTGCTCTCTTTCTATGTCAACTTTGACATAGCGTCCACCTGCCACTCGCTCTGAATAAACAGAAGCCGTACCATCGACATCATCAAGTATTGCTTCAAGCTGCTGCCCTATCGTCTGAATTTCATTAAGATCGGCTCCGGCAACTTTTATACCTACCGGCGTTTTGATACCTGTCGATAGCATATCAATGCGAGTTTTAATGGGGTAAACCCACGCATTGGTCAGCCCCGGAAACTTTACAAGCGCATCCAGTTCTTTTTTCAACTTCTCAGTGGTCATACCGTCTCTCCACTGATCTTTCGGTTTCAGTTGAATAAAGGTTTCAATCATCGTTAGGGGTGCCGGATCAGTGGCGGTATCCGCTCGACCAATTTTGCCAAAAACCGTCTTCACTTCCGGTACCGTTTTTATGAGCTTGTCGGTTTGCTGCAACAGCTCCCTTGCTTTACCAATTGATAATCCGGGATAGGTAGTGGGCATATACATCAAATCGCCCTCATCCAAATCTGGAATAAATTCACTACCAATTTTGTCAATCGGCCAGACACCAACGGCCAGGATAACAAGCGCTCCGACAACTGCTGTCTTGGGGTATTTCAAAATGCCTTTTAAAAGCGGTTTATACCCGGCGATCAATAACCGATTAAGCGGGTTTTTCCCCTCAGGTGTTACCTTTCCTCTGATAAAATATCCCATCAACACGGGGATAACGGTAACCGCTAAGGCTGCACTGGCTGCCATTGCGTAAGTTTTCGTGAAAGCAAGCGGAGAAAACATCCGCCCTTCCTGGGCTTCTAAGGTAAATACCGGCATAAAGCTGACGGTAATAATGAGCAAGCTAAAGAAAAGAGCAGGGCCCACCTCTGAAGCAGAGGCGGCAACCACCCGCCAGCGGTTCTCTGCTGTCAGTGGCGTTTTTTCCATATGCTTATGCATATTTTCAATCATGACGATGGCACCATCGAGCATAGCGCCAATAGCGATTGCGATCCCTCCAAGTGACATAATATTCGCGTTAATTCCTTGCCAATACATGACAATAAACGCGGTTAAAATACCCAAAGGCAAGCTGATAACGGCAACCAGCGAGGAGCGGACATGGAAGAGAAATATCACACAGATAAACGCGACAATAGCGAGTTCTTCTATTAAACTTTTCCAGAGACTTTCCACGGCATCCGAGATAAGCCCCGAACGATCATAGACAGTGACTATATCGACACCTTCTGGTAGCCCAGACTTTAATTCTTCCAACTTTTGTTTAACGCCATCAATCGTTTTTTGGGCATTTTCTCCGAAACGCATTACCACAATACCACCCACGGCTTCTCCCTCACCGTTGAGTTCGGCGATACCGTGTCTCATTTGGGGGCCCACACCCACATCAGCAACGTCTTTAAGCAATAATGGCGTGCCATTTTCATCAACGCCAAGCGGGATACTCTCTAAGTCTGACACACCATCAATATAGCCTGAGGCCCGGACCATATACTCAGCTTCCGCCATTTCAACCACCGACGCCCCCACTTCCTGATTACCTCGCTGGATAGCATTTTGTATGTGAGCAAGAGGAATATCGAATGCGCGCAGCTTCTCCGGATCCACTTTCACCTGGTACTGCTTTACCATCCCGCCGAGGGCGGCAACTTCCGAAACCCCCTCGACCGTTTGCAGTTCATACTTTAAAAACCAATCCTGCATACTGCGTAACTCACTCAAATTGTGGTTACCCGTACGATCAACCAAGGCATACAAATACACCCAACCAACCCCTGTTGCATCAGGGCCTAATTGCGGTCTTGCATTAGAAGGCAGTGTCGGAGCAACCTGAGACAAATATTCCAGTACTCGCGAACGCGCCCAGTAAGCGTCTGTATCTTCGTCAAAAATGACATACACATAGGAGTCGCCGAAAAACGAATATCCACGGACGGTTTTAGCGCCGGGGACAGACAGCATAGCGGTTGTTAATGGATAGGTTACTTGATCTTCTACCACCTGCGGCGCTTGACCCGGATAGCTGGTTTTAATGATCACCTGGACATCCGACAAGTCCGGCAGTGCGTCTACGGGCGTATTCTTAACCGCAAAAGCACCAACACCCACGAGGATTAATGTCGCCAGAAGAACGAAAAAACGGTTACTCACTGACCATCGAATGACTGACTTAATCATGGTTATGCTCCTGCTCTGTCACTTGTTTTTGCTCGGGAATATGAATCGATGTGAGCTGGTACTGTTGCTTCCCGACTTGCGTTATTTCCGCATGCAAGGATAACCCCGTGCTAAGCTGAGAAAGTTCAACATCCGAAGCAACATCGAAGTCCATCGTCATTGCAGGCCAGTCCCATTCAGAAATCTCACCGTGCTCCAGCGTAACCATCGAGTGCTGAGGCATAACATTTTTAACGGTTGCTTCAACCCAGACAGCTTGAGCTGCTGCGTCACTTGACATACTGCCATGGCTCTCGTTATCAGCATCAGTGTCATGTTGCATGCGCTTAAAGTCAGAGGATTTACTGGACTCAGAATCAATCAAAAACTGAGCTGAAGTAACGATGTCATCACCTGCCATAAGACCCGATAAAATTTCAACTCGCGAGCTCCCTAACCGCCCAACGTCAACATTAACTGATTTAAATTTCCCATCACCCAGTGCCAGTACAACTCGGTTCGAACCACCCATTCGGATAAGCGCTTCTTTAGGGATGATTAAGTTTTTGTCGCCTAAACCAGCCTTAATGTTAAGATTCGCAAACATGCCCGGTTTTAAAAAACCATCTGGGTTGTCGAAGTGAATTCGAACTTGTCCCGTCCGAGTTTTAGGGTTAAGTGACGGATAGACATAATCAACCTTTCCTTGCCACTCTTTACCTGGAGCATACTCAAGGTTCATTTGAACGTCATTGCCTACCTCAACCTGGTTCAATTGCCGCTCAAAGACTTCTGCAATAACCCAAATTTTATCCAGTTGAGCAATGGTCATTAAATTCATACTCGGCGTTACAAACGCACCTTCACGCACAGTCAGTCTATCCAATACCCCGGACTGCTTTGCTTTTACCGTGATTGTTTTCTGAATTTTACGAGTTTCTTTTAACTTCTTAATCTCAGATTCAGAGACTTGCAGAGCTCTTAAGCGTTCTTCAGCGGCATCAATTAGCACCTGATTACCTCTTTGCGAGGCCAATACAAGCTCCTCTTGCGCATTAACCATTTCCGGTGAGTAAATACTGTATAAAGGCTCGCCGGCTTTAACCGAGTTACCAACCGCTTTTACGAAAAGCTTCTCAATCCAGCCTTCAACACGGGGACTTACTGTCAGCACTCGGTTCTCATCAAACTGAACATAACCGACCGTTTCGATATCCAGGTTGAGTCTCGAAAAGGTGACCGTTGCAGTTGTAACCCCAAGGTTATTAATAACGTCGGGATCAATTCTCACCGTACCTGGTGAACTCTCTTCTGCATCATCGCCATAGTAAGGAATAAGGTCCATCCCCATTGGAGACTTTCCTGGTTTGTCTCGGCGATAATTGGGATCCATCGGAGCCACCCAATATAACGGCTCTTTTTCTGCATTGCCCGATGAACGATCAGACACTTCAGTCGATTGCATTACATAGCCAATAGCGCCAGCGCCAACTGCAAAGCCTACAGCTAAACTTATAAGAGATTTGGTGACTGTTTTCATTTTAAACTCCTGAGAATAATAAGTAGTTTGCTTCGGCAATCAGCTTTTGGCGGTTGATGGCGATCGCTAATGCATCAATTTTTGCGTTGACTTCAGCAATCTGTGAACGCACCGCCTCTGCAAAGTCGCCATCATCATTGTTGTAAGCTGTCAATGCAGCTTCAGACTGGGCGGACATTTGTGGAAGTAGCTCTTCACGATAAAGAGCAGCGCGTTCATTCAAACGATTCAGTTGTACAAAGGTACTGCGTAAATTGGCTATTAACTGT
Organism: Idiomarina sp. UBA4206; assembly: GCF_002383015.1. Taxonomy (NCBI): domain Bacteria; kingdom Pseudomonadati; phylum Pseudomonadota; class Gammaproteobacteria; order Alteromonadales; family Idiomarinaceae; genus Idiomarina; species Idiomarina sp. UBA4206. Next base: position 29,980 of record NZ_DFTS01000009.1, on the reverse strand, counting down.
CTGGCAATCAGCAGTTTTTCAGTTCTTTTTGCTTCAGTTTTATACTTTGCCGAACGCACCTGTTCATCCTGCTTGTTATCAGTAAACAGTGGTATATCGAACGTAACTCCGGCTGACAGCAAGTTGGCACGGTCATTGCCGCTTGGATCGTCGTTTCTATGGCCATATTTAAGGTTGGTTGACCATTGTGGTTTATAACCTTGTTGAGCAAGCTCTACAGAAGTTTCCGACGCCGAAATGTCTTGATCGGTAGCTTGCAAAACTGGGTGCCCTTTTATTAATTCGTACAAGGCTTGTTTAGGCATTGTTGAAGGCGAACTCAATGCTTCCTGTAGCGTAAGGTTAGGAACGTCATCCGGTAACGTTGATTTCGCTATAACACCTATCCATTCCGACAATTCGCTTTGAAGTCGCTCCTCTTTTTGTCGCAGTGACGTCAACCTATCATCCAGGCGTGTAAGCTCAAGTTGGGCTCTAATAACATCTTGCTGCCGTGCTTTTCCCTCGGTACTGGTATAACTCGCCTTAGCCGTCGACACTAACTGTTCAAAAAGCGCTCTATCCGATTCAATCAAGCGAATACTTTGCTGAGAGAAAAAAACATCTAACCACAACTTCGTGACCGTTGTTTTGACCTTTGCAATACGATCCGCTCTCAAAAACGGTTGTTTTTGAGCTAATTGGTTTTTCTGCTTACGAGACAACGATAATGTGTCTCCTCTGGGAAATGTTTGTGAAACACCGACGACTAACTGGGTCATTCCTTCCTGTCTTGAACTAAAACTGTCAACCGGGAAACTGGCAGCCGTGAGCGATATTTTAGGGTCAGGCAAACTGGAAGAGGCTATTGCTTCACTCGCGAATGCTTCTTGGGTTTGCTTACTTGCCGTTAACCAAGGATCTTCTTGTACAGCGATACTCACTGCTTCTTGCAAATTCAAAAGCGGCTCTTGTGCATTAACGACATTTGGCACCACTACAGTCAGAACACTTAAATAAGCCATTCTTCTTAAAAGTTTCATATTGTTACTCTCAAAAACTGTGAATTTTTAAATTAAACACAGACCAAGTTATGAGTCGGACCGTAACGAGGACGACGAACGACGTCGTAACGACAATGACCGAACCAAAGCTTATAGCTGTGCTTTTACCTGGACGATAAACGCGCCAGGAGCGAGAAATTTCGTATTTTTAAGAGTGGATTGGGGGGCGAAAAAGCGAGAGAGAATGCTTTTCTTTAATATTCGTATCTAAGAATGAGGAAGCGTTAAAAACCAGCTTCTCAATAGGCGGAACGGTGGATTGCTCAGAATAAACGACAGTAATTGACGGGCTGTAACAATGACGCATCATTGAATCAGAGCAACAGTTATCGGTAAGAGAATGTGACACTTCGCAATCTGCAAGATCGCAAACTTGCTCAGTAGGATCGTGCATACATGCCTTTTCCGTACTGATAGTTTGTGAAAATGACATTGTTGTTACTGCTAATAGCAGTAGGGCAATGATTAAACGATACATGCGAAGCTTTACTGTAAAAACATGCTTGAAGTGTATCTCTTTTGGCTGATAAAGATCAATCAATTAAAGGAAGTACCCATAACGAGGTAGTCAACCCAGGTGGTGATACCACTTCTACATCACCACCCCGATTTATTGCTAACTCAGGCGCTTTCAAGCTCTAAATACCAAAGTCATCGAACCTTACTTGTTCTCGCGGAACGCCAAAGTCAGCAAGAGACTCTAACGTCGCTTTCAGCATTGGTGGAGGACCACACACGTAAACGTCCAATGTGTCTTTGTTTTCATCTGCCAACCATTTCATTGCAGTTTCGTGCACAAAGCCAGTGTGCCCGGCCCACGCATCTGATTTAGCAACCTCTGAAAGTACCGGTATATAATTTAACCGCTCATCTCTTTCGAACTCATCCCTATAACAGAGCTCTTTTTCATATCGTGCGCCGTAAAAAAAGATACAGCGACGAGGAGAGCCTGCTGCTAATTCACTTTGTATTAACGCTCTCAACGGTGCAATACCCGCGCCGCCTCCGATAAAGACTTGCGTGTGATTATTTTGTTTCGTCAGCTGAAAGTCACCAAATGGTCCAATAGCATCGACATGAGCGCCAGGCTCTAAATTACACAAGTAGTTTGAACCGATGCCTGGGGGCACCCCTTCACTTGGCGAGGGCAGTTGTCGTACGTTAAACACAAATCGAGTCGGGTGAGGCCGCGTAGCAACAGAGTAATGTCGTGACAATATTTCGTTTAAGTGTGGAATACGAAACTGCATAAACTGCCCGGCTTCATAATTAACGGGCTCTGAACTCACAAAGGTAAGCTCCATAATGGATGGAGTCAGTTGACGCTTTGAATCGAGTGTTAAAGCTATATCACTAACCCCCTCATTATGTAACTTTACTTCATAATTTGTTGAGGTTCTGTGTTGGCAAGATAACCGCATCCCCGCGTCTAATTCATTGGCGCTCAATAACGCTTTTTCAGCGGCTTTAGGACTAGGTATATCGCTGCCTTGTAGTGTTACTTTACATAATCCACAAGTTCCACCTCCACCACAGCTGCTG
>NZ_DFTS01000009.1:18381-27336 GCF_002383015.1 Idiomarina sp. UBA4206 | reverse complement strand
GCCTCCACCACAGCTGCTGGCAATTGGTTTCCCTTTCTGTTGAAAGTATTCTAGCCATGTTTTTTTCCGATTTGGATTAAAGTCACCGTTAGTAATATTTCGGCCTAAAAGAATTAGCCCGGATAACGAAAACCAAAGAGCGAATAACCCGGCACTCCAAATCAATAAATGATTAAAGCTTCGGCCACCAGTGTAATCCATAAAATGCAGACGAAATGCCCAGTCAGCTATTGTCCATGGTGTATTGCGATGCTCCACTACCTGAGATGAGGCTTCATCGATGTATATCCGAGTATTAAGATCATCTTTAATATCAATGCGAAACCCCGAAGCTTCCCAGCCATTCACTTCATCGCTTCCCATGACTCTTTCAACCGCTTCGACGTGACCCGGACCATTATAGCTACTGAGCGCTAATTGGGTTGCCAAAGCCTCACCGGTAGACCAGTTTTCGTTTGTGTTAGCGTTGAAATACAGGACATTTCCATCTGCCAATGTCACTTGATACTGACCAACCCCAGCAACACTTACCAGTTCAATTAAATGTGCTGATGGAAACCTTTGGTACATTTCAGTAAAGTCGACCTGAGTTGCTAATTTTTTAAGCGGCGGCTTAGAGTTTTCGGAGACCATGTATTGATGACCCGACATTCCATGATGGCCAGTTATACTGAAAAAGAAACCACTCACTAGCCACAAAGCGACCTGAATAACTAAAATTAAACTTACCCAACGATGAAGCCATTGTATAAACCTTATCATTGGGCACCTCCGATCGGTCTTCTTTTAAACGTTATGGTATAAAGGAGCAAAACAATGCCCGTTATCATTAAAATAAATGTACCGATAATAAAGGCTTTTAACCACCACGTTTCTATATCCACACGTTCATCGTAGTCCATTATGTGTAGCATCCAGACAATGTCGAAACCACGCCAGAAAGTGTGTCGTTTTACGAGCAAATCACCCGTTGTTTCAGACAAGTAAAGGCTGGTATTACCAAAGTCATCGTAGTTCACTTGCCATACTGGCAACAAAGTTTCACTAATTTCAGTTGGTGGGTTATCCGTCATATAAACAACGGATTCAATGTCTGCACTCTCTTGTGCGTAGTATCGGTTGGCCAAGTCTTCAATATGATGCTGAGTTATTTCAATGCGCTCTAACGATTTTGCATTAACCAAAAACTCACCTTTATCACTTTTTAACTTGTATACTGGCTGTAGCTTACCATCTAGTCCGCGAGCCTCTAGTGAGGCTTTTTCAGTTTCAGGATAACGCGTTAATAACTTATCTAAATCTGATACCTCAGTACCTTCAGGTAAAGGCTGACTAACATCCTGAACTAAGTGATCTCCGTGAATATAATCCAAGTCGAAGAACACCATGTAAGCACCACTTATTGTCCAAATGACCATTTGCAAGCCAAAAACCAAAGATAACCAGCGGTGCCAGACTCTCCATTGACTCGAACGTTTTTTTTCCGACATGTCGTCCTACCTCAAATTTCATATAAAAAGGCTGCCACTCCCAGGGAAAAGCGACAGCCAGTTCACTAATCAAAAGCTGTAACGTACCTTCAAGTACAACTGACGACCTAATAAGTCGTAAGTCATAGTGTCAGTATTTGCGTCCGTCCAGCTTTGAATATAAGGCGGCTCTTTGTCGAAAAGATTATTAACGCCACCCGTCACACTCAAATCGGAATTTATGAAATAAGTGCCTTGAACATTATGGTAAAAGACGCTCGGTGCGCGGGCTCCAATATCTTCTGGAGCGGCATTAATGTCGTCAGCAGCCCCTATATATTGCACTGAATAATGTATGCGCCAATCCTGCTTCATAAAGGTTCCCGAAGCATTTGAACGCCAATGCGTATAACTTCCTCTGCCTCCGGTGATGAACCCGGCATACTCAATTTCATCCGCACCAACAAAAGGCGCAAATGTATACTCATTTAAGTAACTGACATTCCAACTGAAGTCACTTTTCCAACCCAGTAGCTCGGTGTTATAAAATAAAGCGGTATCGATACCCGATACATTTTCAGTTGCGGCATTGGTGGGTTGAGCAGACAAAAAGTCAATATCGCCAGTTAAAGAGTCTCTCGTAAAGTGCTCTGGACTGCAAAATGGGTGCGATAAATTTTCTGAGTTATAGCAGACAGACAGCTTCGTTGAACCGGGAATCCTTTGGATAGCATTCTCAATATCAATATCGTAGTAATCAACCGTCAATTGTAAATTGTCCGCCGAACCAATATCCCATACAAAACCAGCAGTAAAAGTATCTGCGTCTTCCGGTTTTAAATCAGGGTTCCCGCCAACAGTGGTAAGCACGGTTGCACCAAATTGTTCATACCCTGCAGGGACACCATCTGCTTGGCAATTTGCCGCCACAGTTGGATTAGCACCGGCTTGATCCCATCCGTCACACGGATCCGTTGTTGTCAGGTTTCCTTCAGCAACACCACCAAAGAGTTCAGGTATGTTCGGGATCCGAAAAGCAGTTGACTGAGTCGCACGCACTTTCAAAGCATCAGATACACGCCAGTGAACACTCGCTTTGTAGTTCCCATCACTACCAAAGGTGTCATAGTCACTATAACGGTATGCTAAATCTAAGTTTAAAGATTGAACCAACGGTAAGTCAGCTAATAAAGGTAACGAAGTTTCACCATACACCTCATCGACCGTATAGCTTCCCTCAATAGGATCTGCTTGGTTAGTATTCATAATACCAGCGACAATTGATGAGTCCGGGTTTCGCCAACCTTTCTCTTTACGGTGTTCAACACCAAAAGCGACAGGAACCCATCCAGAAGGCATTTCGAATAAGTCTCCGGAAATATTTGCTGTCAATGAACGCTGCTCATTACCACCGTTGTCAGTCGTCCGAAACATAATGTAGTCCAAAGCTTCTTGAGACAGGTCACCGTACCCCAGCAAGTCAATACAAGGAATGCCGTTGGAGCCACAAGTATTCGGATCTAAACCCGCAGATAGACGCTGCATGTTGACTATATTGGTCATGCCGTCAATGGCTGTATTACGGCCATAGTTATAAGCAACTTCCCAGTTCCAACCTGAGCCAATAACACCATTCATGCCGACGACCGTTCTGAACGTATTAACATCTTGAAAGAACGTTCTTGGTCCACCTTCTAATAAGCGACGACCTTCAAGTCGAATTGTTTCACCCGTTGGGTTTGTTGGGTGGCTGGCATCAAATTCAATACCTCTTAATGTTCCGGGTGTCGCTAATTGATCGGATGTTCGATTGTTGTATAAAACTTCAGTAAATACCGTCGTATCTGGCGACAGTTGATAATCCCCGAAAGCGGAGAAATTCCAGTTTGTAATTGGGTTAACCGAATTTAGGTAAGGAAAAAATGCAAAGTTGTGTTTTTCAGAGCTGTAGGGTTCATAAAAGTCCCCGTTACCGTCCGCATCTTGACTGAAATTAATCCGTTCGCCAGCATTTGGCCCCGTCAATATGGTTGCTCTACCCCCAATGGTACTTGAACTCCCGAAGCAATCCAGTTGGCCTGGTGTTAATTCACCCAAAGCACAGCCGGCTTGATCAGCCATATTGACCTCATCGGAAGAACGGTAGCCTAGAGTCGCCATTATGCGACCTTTGTCGCTGCTGGCGCCAAAGATCATGTTAACTTTACGGTCTTGGCCCTCACCGTCATCTGTCGAGCCCAAGCGCCCTTCTATAGTAAAGCCGTCATAACTTTTACGAGTGATGATGTTGACCACACCTGCTACAGCATCCGCACCGTATATCGCTGAAGCGCCGTCTTTCAGTACTTCGATACGTTGGATCATTTCGACAGGTATCATATTTAAGTCGACTGAACTATTAGCACCGGTCCCACCATTTACAACACGGCGGCCATTCAGAAGCACAAGTGTTCGGTTAATGCCCAGTCCACGCAAATTAACTTGAGCGGTACCATAGCCATTACCTGTCCAATAAGCATTGCTCTGACTGCCAGCAAAACCAGCGGAGGCTGACATTCTCTGTAAAATCATTTCTACCGAGGTCATTCCCGATACTTCAATATCTTCCGCCGTAAAAACCTGAACAGGAGCAGCACTTTCGGCTTCGATTCGCTGAATTCGCGAACCGGTCACCGTGATTTTCTCAACGTTTTCGGCTTCAGTATCACCAGGCCCTGACTGAGCCCAAACGGTTGTTGTATTAAAGAGTGCCGCAGATACGCCTATAGCGACAGCAGACTTAAGTAACTTTTGCATTTTGTCACCTCGATTAAATTATAATTATTTTACTTTCCGATTAGACTTCGTACTGCCATCTAAGTTGTTTATACAACCTTCAGAATAGAAACCTTAGGATTTTAGTCAAGCTAAAAACGATTAAAGTTGTATAAAAACCCCTTTAATAGCAAAGCTTATAGAGGTTGTATATTCAACTTTAAGTTATCCTCATGTATCAATAATCTTTTAAAATAAGCTCTTCAAGATAGCTAGAAAAGCAATAAAAAAAGTTGTCCACTTTTTTCAAAATAAAAATAATTTTTCATTTTTAATGAATTTTTACCCTCTTCTGATTATTGATGCTTTTAATCTTTTGCCGACTATAATGCGTACATGAATACATAACTTTTACGTAAGGAACTTGGCTATGAGTCAGTCAACTCAAAAAGCTACGCTTTACAGAATGTCAACGCCTGATCACCAGTGCCCTTTTGGGCTAAAAACCCGGCACTTACTTAAAGCCAATGGCTTCGAAGTAGACGACAATCTGTTAGAGAGTCGTCAAAAAACCGACAAATTCAAGGAAAAGCACGACGTCGATACCACTCCACAAGTGTTTATTGGTGATAAACGTATCGGTGGGTACGAGGAGGTTCGAGCCTTTCTTGGAAAGCCTCTTCCTGACCCTGACGCAACCAGTTACCGACCCGTTATTGCATTATTTACTATGACGGCACTCCTCTCTGTAGCCACGTCGTGGTTGTCTTTTGGTCGCGTATTTACCGTACAAACCATCGAGTGGTTCATCAGTTTCTCTATGGTGGTTCTGGCCTTGCTCAAACTCCAGGACGTAGAGAAGTTCTCTACCATGTTTCTCAATTACGATCTTCTCGCCAAAAAATGGGTGCCTTATGGCCGTATTTATCCCTATGCCGAAGGCTTGGCGGGTCTGTTAATGGCAGCCGAATTCGCCCATGTCATATCCATACCCGTCGCATTATTCATCGGCATCGTAGGCTCTATATCGGTGTTTAAAGCCGTTTATGTCGACAAACGCGAGCTAAAATGTGCCTGTGTCGGTGGCTCCAGTAATGTGCCGTTAGGCTTCATTTCGCTCACTGAAAACCTCATGATGGTCGCTATGGCTGTCTGGATGTTTTTTACAATGAACTAGAAAAAGAGCGCTATGCGCTCTTTTTCTTAACGCTTTTTACGTAAAAACAAAATCTCACCAGCGGCAATCAATGCCATACCGATAAGAGACGCCCAAATCACCAGCGGATCGCTCGTCCATTTCACCCATATAAAAGCGACTAAAACGATGACGTCTAGCGTGATTGCGCTGACAAGTATGTAAATATTGGCATTCACCTTTTGCCTTAGATGCCGTAATACGCCCCAGTGGATCGCAATGTCCATCACGATATAAAAAATAGCGCCCAGTGACGCAATTCGACTCAAATCGAAGAATGCCGCTAAGATCATAGCCATAACAATGGTGTAAACCAGCGTATGCTTCTGAATGGAACCTGGCATGCCAAAATGACTGTGTGGAACAAGCTTCATATTGGTCAACATGGCTAACATTCTTGAAACGGCAAACGCGCTGGCAATCACTCCTGATACCGTTGCTACAATTGCAAACGCAACCGTCACCCAGAGTCCAGTTTCACCGTAGACGGGTCTGGCTGCTTCAGCAAGCGCATAGTCTTTCGCTGTCACAATCTCATCAATCGACAAGCTCGAACCAACGGCCAGGGTGACTAGCACATATATTAGCGCGCAGATAACCAGCGAAATAATAATGGCACGCCCGACGTTCTTCTTAGGCTCAACAATTTCACCGCCACTATTCGTTATTGTTGTAAACCCTTTGTATGCAAGTATGCTTAAAGCAATACCCGCTAAAATACCGCCACCCGAAGCTTCTTCTGGAATAGCAGATATCGATTCAAACTGAATGCCTGAAGCCCACAAACCACCAGCGGCTAAAATCACCAATCCTAAAGCCTTCACAAAGGCCATAAAGAACGAGAACGTTTGAATAAACTGATTACTCAAAATATTGATAAAAAATGCGAAGAGCAGCAACCCAACCGCCAACAACGGAATAAGCCACTGCGCTTCAAAAGAAATTAACTGGCTTGTATAGGACGCAAATGTGCGAGCGACTAGACTTTCATTAATGACCATAGAAAAGTACATCAAGAGTGCGAATATCGCCGTCACACTTCCTTTTCCATAAGCTTTACTGAGGAACATCGCAATACCGCCCGCTGACGGATAGGCTTTCGCCAACTTAACGTAAGAGTAAGCGCTAAAGCCGGCAATGATACCGCCGCACACAAACGCCAGGACAAACCACTCTCTTGCCAGCTGAGCAACTTGTCCGGTCAGTGCAAAAATACCAGCGCCAATCATCACACCAGTCCCCAGCGACACCGCCCCCCAAAGACTCAGGCTGCTTTTCTGATAATCCTGATGTCCGTGTTCATGATCGTGTTCTGCCATAATCAGCTCCTGTGATTGAACTCAGTTGGACCAATGGATCCGGATAATTTTCCAGCCAGACTCAGTCGTATTTGATACGGTTACGGTTTCATTCATCGTTAAATCAACCTCACGCCCGTTATACTCCCCGGAAACGCTATACCGAGAAGTGATCACAGCAAGGCCATCGGCTTCTTGTACTGTCCTTTCAAGCAACTGTGAAGGAACCGCCTGGCTAAACTTAATATCTGACTTAAGGTGATGAGCACTGTACTCGGCCAAGGATCGTTCAACACCACCACCTTCAAAGATAAACACATCATTGGAAAGCACATCTTTAACGACTTCCGTGTCACCTTCAGTCAAAGCCGTTCGAAACCTATCAAGCACAACTGTCGGTTCAGATACTTCCTCGGCACTACTAGGCGCTGAAATAAACAGCACCGAAACCATAAAAACACTCATGAATAATTTCATTCTTATTATTCCTTACATTAACTAGGGGAAAACGCGCTGCTTAGCGCAGAGGCCAGGGTAAAAATAGTGACAGCCAATACCATTTCCGCCGTTATGGAGTTTTTGAGTCGCTTGGCGGCCGCGTTATCATTTAATTGCGGTACGAACTTTAATTTATGCAATGCGGCAACAAGGAGAATCAGCGCCACAAACACAAGTTTCGCTAGTAGTACCGTGTCATACGACGTAAGCGGCAGCTCTGGCATCCATCGCCCTGTTGCACTACGATACATAACCAAGCCCGCAATAAGGAGTATTGGAACCGCTGCAGACATATGCACACCAAAACGCTCCATAATGGCTTTCGCTTTAGCAAGCGGTACCGACGTTGCCAGCTTTCGCAATGAGTTAAGACTGCCGAACCAAACCCAAGCGACTAACAAGTGTGTTAAAAGCGCTAGCTTTCCCCACCAGACGGCGTCACTGCCGTGACCAATACTTAAAAAGCTCCATCCCATGAGTCCAATGGCGACAACATATAGCACCCACTTTATACGTTTTAGCTTAACAACGGAGTAAACAATCCAAGCAATAGCAACCGCTATCTGAAGTTGCATGAACAACCCAACAGGACCAGCCCATATAAATTGCATATATGTCGAGTCGGCCATTCCAGCAAGCCCTTCTGCAGCAAAACTACCAACTTTTAGAAAAAAATACAGAAGGCTTGCTAGCAATAAAAGCAACGCAGCAACGCTATTCTTTCGTTCAGACTGCTTTTTTAAACCGGACAAATAAACGATATAAGGCGAGGCCGTCATCACCGCATTGAGCCAGAATATGAAGGCCAGCGTTAAAACACTGGCCACACTCCAAAAGGTCATCATTTCACCTCAAAGCTAAAATCACCCGAGATTTTATGACTGTCCCCACCCATAGCTGTCCAGTAAACCGTGTAACCACCTGACGGCAGGTTGTTTTTAACAGTAATTTCGTACGCTGCTTTAGGTGTCATACTCATAGAAAAGTCCAACGGGTGCATCTTACCGTCGTCTGAGTGCAGCATAATTTTAGCCAGGCGAACATCACCGGAAAAATTCATCGTAATTTCCGCCGGTGACTCCGACAAAGTCGCACCGTCTTCCGGGCTACTGGATGTCATGCCGACATGGGCGTTGGCCCATGCACTAAAAAATAAAGCGGTGGCGAATGCTAATTTAAATAAGTTTCTCATGTTGTTTCCTCTTTGTTTTATCATCCATTAAAACCAAACTCTGGCCCCTAAGACCACGCCTGTTTCAGTCGTATCTTCACCCATACGTTTCAGCTGGTCCGCCGTGTTTCCTAACGCACCGTTCCAGTAAATACCGATATAAGGAGCAAATTCACGACTCACCTCGTGTCGATAACGCAAACCCACGCGCAAATTACTCAACCCGCTCTCCCGCTCATATTTGTCTGAATCTGTTAGGTTAGCTGTTAACTCAATACGAGGCTGCAAGTACGATGTTTGCGTTAACTGCCACTCATATTCAGTTTCGCTGACAAACTGGACATCACCTTCTTCGTTCACCATCACCGAGTTGTCCATTTCAAACCAATACGGAGCCAGCCCCATGAAGCTAACAACGGCATAATTTTCCATAGAGGCATCGGACGATAAGGAGCCTCGCGTACCGACACCGGCCTGAAACGACCAAAACGGAGACATCAGGTAGCCGTATAACAACTCAGCACTTTCCAAGTCAGTGGGCTCTCCGTCATCTTGAATATTTTCCCCCTC
>NZ_DFTS01000009.1:9160-18271 GCF_002383015.1 Idiomarina sp. UBA4206 | reverse complement strand
CCTCACTTTTGAAGACAAACCGATGATAATCACCACCGTACCAAGCCATCATGTCCCAAACGGCAACGTTCTCTTCCTCGTCTGTTCGCGTTAATTCCAGCCGGTCAAATAATACCTGCCCGGTGTAATATTCTTTAACGGGCTCTGGCCAGCCTTCCTCTGCATGTCCCGCCATTGCCACTGCGGGTAAAAGTGCTGTAGTGAACAACAATGATTTAGCGACCATAGCCTTCCTCCTTATGCCACATTTACCACACGAAACATGCCCGCTTTCATGTGATAAAGCAGATGACAATGAAATGCCCAGCTTCCCGGTGCATCAGCGGATATCAGTAGTGATACTTTCTCGCTTGGTTTTAAACTAATGGTGTGCTTACGAGGACGAGGATACTGTCCATTTTCAAGTTCCATCCACATACCGTGTAAGTGGATTGGATGATCCATCATGGTGTCATTAACCATCACCAACCTTAAGCGCTCGCCGTGACGGAACTGCACAGGGCCGTCAACTTCGGTGTATTTCTTCCCGTCAAACGACCACATATACCGTTCCATATTACCGGTCAAATGCAGTTCAATCTGGCGCTCTGGTTCCCGCTTATCTGGCCATTCTTGGGCGCCAATAAGATCGCTATACACTAAGACTCTATGGTCAACATTATCCAAACCTATGCCCGGTTCATGGAGACGACTGGTCGGATTCATAGCTATCATGGCGGCAGCAGCTCCGTGACCACCTTCACTGTGCTCAATTTTAATGTTTTCCACAGGAAGCTCTTTTTTATGCATCATTTCATGATTCATATGACCGTCTGTGCCGCTCATATTCATCATACCTTTCTCTTCCTTATTTCCTGACATCGCCATGGCCCCCATTCCCATCGCGGCCATACCACGTTCAGGCACCGCGCGTAACTCAGGAACTTCTGCTTCAAGGCCAATTTCTGGTGTTAATGTGCCTCTGACATAGCCACTACGGTCAAAGCTCTCCGCAAAAATCGTATAAGCCTTGTTATGCTTTGGCTGAACAATGACATCATAGGTTTCAGCCACTCCGATACGAAACTCATCAATAGACACAGGCTTCACCGGTTGACCATCTGCCGCCACTACAGTCATCTCTAGACCAGGAATACGTACATCGAAAAAGCTCATCGCAGAGCCGTTGATAATACGAAGTCGCACTTTCTCACCTGGTTTAAATAATGCTGACCAGTTCATTGCTGAATCGCGACCATTCATCAGGTAGGTGTATGTACTCCCTGTCACATCAGCGATATCGCGAGGACTCATCCGCATTTGTCCCCACATTTCTCTTTGCTTCCAGGTTTTCTCTAACCCATGCTGGCGCACGTCCTCGAACGTCTCAAATATCGTACGCTTTTGGTAGTTATAGTAGCCTTCCGCTACTTTCAAATTACGAAAAACCTCATTTGGATCTTCGAATGTCCAGTCACTTAGAATAATTGTGTGTTCACGATCAGCGCCTATATCTCCGTCTTTTGGGTCGATAATCAGCGGACCTAAGTGCCCCAGTTGCTCCTGTAAACCCGAGTGGCTGTGATACCAATAAGTGCCATTTTGCTCAACGTCGTAGCGATACTTATAAGTTCGCCCCGGCTTTATACCTTCAAATGAAACCCCGGGTACGCCATCCATATTTTCAGGCAAAATAATCCCATGCCAGTGGATTGACGTGTCTTCAGATAGTCTATTGGTCACATTTAGCTTGGCTCGTTGACCTTCTTTCAAACGAATTAGAGGACCAGGCATTTGACCGTTAATCGTTATAGGTGTGCCAACCTTATTCCCTACTAACAAAGGAGACTTCGCGATGGTCAAATCAATTTCATCTTTCGTCAAAACTTGATCTTTAAATTTACGCCCTTGAGGTGTTGCCCATGTTGGGGCTACTTTGGCAATTGCTAACGCGGACGCCACAGTAAATGCAGATTTAATGAATTTTCGACGCCCTTTATTAAACTCGGTGCTCATTTTCATTCTCCTCTTTTGAGGTTGATTTTTGTCCGTCACAACTATCGTAATTATTTTCAGCACCACCATCTGATATTGACGATTTAAACCCTTTAATCGCACTTCCAAGATCAGAGCCGAAAGTCCTTAACTTTCGGCTGCCAAAAAGAAGAATGACGATAGCTAACAGAATTCCCAGTTGAACCAGACTCATACCACCGAAGCCCATAATTAATCGCCTCCACCTGATAGTTTCTTTTGCTGCTTAATACTTGCTACCTGCTGATAAGGTGCTATAGAGCCATCCTTTTTCACTTCATAAACTGTATAGGGCTGGAATCGACTTCCCATTTCCATACCGACAGAACCGACAGGCATTCCCGGAACAGTTAAACCGATTCCGTTAGTTGACTTGTCTCCCTCCAAATAGCGGGAAACGAGTGCAGGGGGAACATGCCCCTCGAATACAAAGCCGCTATCGGAGATGGCAGTATGACAGGACTGGATGTCAGCACTGATACCTGCTTGACGCTTTTGCTGCGTCAAGTCTATTGGGTGCTCAACAGAAACATTTAAGCTTTCGGGTAAAGCTTTCAACCACTTTTCGCAGCAGCCACAGTTGGGGTCTTTTAGAACTCTCAGTTGCTCTTCTGCGCCAGCAACTGACATAGACACAGAGAAAAGCATCGCTAAAACAGCGCAATTACGTTTGATAGACATAATTATCCACCGACTCATAAGTTTTAAAGGGACACGTCGGGCGTGTACTAAATTTCTACAAACTTATTAAGCGATAATTATTGGAGGACGAAATAGATTAGACGCGTGTTTAGCCCGAATTGAAGTGTCAATCGGAGAATCGACTTTAGAAGAAAGATTGATCGTAGCGGTATTAACTGAAGAAGACTGTCCGACAAATAAAACTGAGCTGCCGGAGCAATGCCGAATTGTCATGTCAGCACAGCACGAGTTGTGCTTTTGCTTCTCATGTTCGCAGTCGCTTACGTCTGCTTTTTGCATCATGCTGTGCTGCATTTGTCCTTTACCATGACATGCGTGAGCCTCTGCCGTTTGCGAAAACGACATCGACACTAATAACACTGTCATTAATAACAGAATTCGGACTTGCACTAGCTACCTGCTTTTTGCAATTTAATAAATTCCAGTCTAACGTCATTTTAACGCATGTCAAATAAGGAGAAGATAATGATGAATCACGAAATGTTCGCCGGTATGGGGTTTCTATGGATGCTGATCGTGGGAGCTATTTTTATTGTTCCTGCATGGCGTATCTGCCAACGAGTTGGCTACCCTGCTCCATTGGGTCTTCTGATTGTTATCCCTATCGCCAATATCATCCTTCTTTACTTTATCGCGTTCGGTCCATGGAAAAATGTTGATAAATAGCAAGGTCACCATAGTCAAAGCAACAAATATAGTTTTTTCACCTCTTTGGTGAGGCTTTGGGCCAATAGCTTTACCCTCACCGCCATAGGTGAATGACTTTACAATCACCGTATATAAAAAAATAAATAGGGGTTTAAGACTCCTGCAGCTCTAGCTCGACAAAGTCGCGAGCAACATTTTCCAGGTCATTCCAATCTTCTGCCCCTGTCACTGGAAATGTCCGAAAAACATAACTGCGACTTACTCGAGTTCATCCAAATCCTTGGGTTGGTCCCTATAAGATTCAAATGAAGCAGTAATCTGTTCGAAATAATTATATAAGAAATTTACTGATGAGCTCAACGATATCCAGATCTTTAACCGCTTGTACTTCGGCCATGGTGGAGTTCCTTTTTTGCTGTAAAACATGATTTTGAGTACTTAAAAAGGTATAAAGGGGGAAATAGACCGTTTTTAGTGGGTTTGCTTGTTCCCGTTATTGCATTTTGGGAACAAAGCTTGAGAAGTAGAATTTATATCTTGTTCATCAGCATGATATATGGACTTCCCAAACCTTGCTAGACCCTTTGAACATATACATTCACTCACTTCCGTTATATGCTTATTCTAAAGTTGCTATAATAATGTTGCTGCATCATGAAAATAGATCGCTCATTCAAAAAGCTCGCCAATACTCTTCCTTACATGCTCGCTTTTGTAGATAACAAGCGACGCTACAAGTTCGTAAATACAGCGTATGAGAATTTTTTTGGTGTAAAACTAAAGAATATAAAAAGCAAAACAATCGCTGAAATTGTGGGTGATGAGTCCTACAAAAAAATTTCTAAAATTCACGACCGCGTTCTACAGGGCGAAGAGCTTGAGCTGTCCGAGAGGGTAGAGCTGAATGACGGACGTAGCATTCAACTCGAGATAAACTATATACCCAATGTCGAAACTCTCAGCAAACGGGTTAATGGCTTTTTTGCAATAATCAATGATGTGACCGAGTATGCCAGCGCAGCTGAGGTTTTACGTGCTGTACACGATGTCGTCAATCGACAGTCAAAAACACTGTCCACTGATCGTATTGCCAAGCTTCTTAAACTTGGTTGCCATTACTTACATGCACAAACAGGGCTTGTCAGCCATGTTACTGATGACGACTACGTCGTCAAATACGCCTACTCCGAAGCGGAAGATATTCCTGCAGACACAACGTTTTCGTTGGGTGAAACATACTGCTCCGTGACACTAGAATCTAATGAGGTTGTCGCTACCACTCACGCCTCGGAGAGTCGTGAGTACGCTGGGCACCCCTGTTTTGAAAAGTTCCAACTAGAGACTTACCTGGGCTTACCCATTAAAATTAATGGGCAAACGTGGGGAACACTCAACTTTACGAGTCCAGAAACACGTCTTACACCATTTACCGAACTTGATATAGAGCTAATGAGCCTAATATGTTCTGCTATCGAGAATATTATTATCAATTCTTCTAAAACAAAAAAATTGGAAAAGCTGGCTTATACCGACTTTCTAACCGGCCTTTCAAATCGTCTGTTCATAACTGAGCGTTTTGAAGAGTTACAGCCAAACGATAATCAGACGTTAAATATAACCTGCTTTGCCATAATTGATATAGATCATTTCAAAGTGGTAAACGATAGTTATGGTCATGACGCAGGTGACGAAGTGCTCCAACAGACAGCCCGAAAAATAGCCGAACAAGTTCGAGCGAGTGACTGCGTATCCCGAGTTGGTGGTGAAGAGTTCGTCATCATATTGATGAATATTCCACGTAAAAATGCTCAGTCAATTTTAGAAAATATTCGTAAAAAAGTTGCTGGTAATGAGATATTATTGGGAAATAAAAGCGGCGTCCACGTAACGGTATCCATAGGCGCTACGGAGCTCGCGGTAGATGATCTATTTAATACCGCATATAAAAAAGCTGATATCGCACTTTACCAAAGTAAAAAACAAGGCAGGAACAGGCTGACTTGGCATTACGAATAAAGCTACAAAGCATTTAGAAGAAGCCCTGTGTATCTGCAGGACCTCTTCTCATTCTGTCTCAGACGAAATATCAATAAGCGCCTTCGCTATAAATCAGCTCATAGCTATGACTGTAAATTTCTAAAATATTCCCAAATGGGTCTTCCATGTAAATCATACGGTAAGGCTTTTCGCCAGGGTAATAATAACGAGGCTTTTCCATGCGTCTCTTACCACCCGCAGCTTCAATACGCTCAGCCAATTCTTCAACATTGGGATCTTGCACACAAAAGTGGAAAATTCCGGTTTTCCAGTATTCAAAGTTATCATCAGGGTTCTGTTGATTCTCGAACTCAAATAGCTCTATGCCAATTCTGTCACCTGTCGACAGGTGCGCAATCCGAAAGCGATTCCAGCCGGCTCCGAAAACATCGGTACACATTTCACCTATCGCACTGTCGTCTTCCTCTATATCGGTTGGTTTCATAATCAAATACCAGCCCATAACCTGAGTATAAAACTCAACGGCTTGTTCCAAATTTGGGACGGAAATACCGATATGCGAAAAAGTTCTTGGATATACATTACTCATAAAACCTCCTCTCTTTAAGATAAAAGAAGGTTAACTGACCTATTACATAATTTTAAATTATGATTTATCATTAAAATCATCATATTTTATAATCATATTTAAATGCTAAATACAACGTGGCTACGCACTTTTTGTACCCTTGTCGAAATCGGTCATTTCACTCGCACCGCAGAGACGCTTCACATGACACAATCGGGAGTAAGCCAGCATGTGCAAAAACTAGAAGCGCAGTTAGGCCGAACTCTGCTAACTAGAGAAAAGAAACAATTTCGTCTTACGGAAGCGGGTCAGCGTTTATACGATGAAGCTAACCGCTTACTCGCTGAATTTTCAAACCTTGCAAACATTGTTACGTCTGACCCAGCCTTTGAAGGCTTAGTTAAGATAATGTCGCCTGGCAGTGTTGGACTTAAACTGTACCCCTATTTGCTGTCTCTGCAAAAAGAGCATCCTAAACTAGTAATGAATTATCGATTTGCTCCAAATGCAGACATAGAAAGTGCCATTGTAGAATCAAGTGTGGATATCGGTATTATGTCGTCAAAGCCGTCACTACCGGATGTCAATTGTGAGGCAATTGGAAGTGAGCCACTACTTTTGGTCACCCCCGCTCACGTTGAGACTCCCAGTTGGGATTCATTGAAGACTCTTGGTTTCATCGATCACCCAGACGGCAGTCACCATGCAGATCTCTTATTAAGCCCCAACTACCCGGAATTCCAACACAGCAATTTATTTATTCAGCGAGGGTTCTCTAATCAGATCAGTCTAATTCTCACCCCAGTTAGCATGGGACTGGGCTTTACCATACTGCCTGCCTACGCAGTCGATGCCTTTCCAAAGTCTGATAAAATAAAGTCTCATCACTTAAACCATCCGGTGAGCGAAACGCTTTACCTTTGTACCCGACGAAACACTCAACCCCCGAACCGGATTAAAACCGTCATCGCTGATATTAAGCAACGAATTTGAACTCAACATAGTGACACTTGATTTTTATAGACGGTTAGTCTATTTTTTTAAGAATGGAAACTGAGAATAAAAACAAGCGAACTCGCGGCCGCCCTAAAAAGAATGTCGAAGGTCACAATCAAACTCGACAGCGCTTACTGCGTGCAGGAATTGAATCGCTCACCGAGTCTGGGTATTCAAGCATAGGATTAGACTCTATTCTAAAGCGAGAGGGTATCCCTAAAGGTTCTTTTTACTATTATTTCAGCAGTAAGGAGGCATTCGGTCAGGAAATCATTGAAAGCTACAATCAGTTCTTTAAAAACAAACTGGTTAAATGCTTGCAGCCGAGCCGCCAACAGCCGCTATCAGGCTTCCATGCTTTCGTTGCCGACGCCATTAGCGGTATTGAGAAATATCAATTTCAGCGCGGTTGTTTAATCGGTAATCTTGGACAAGAATTGAACACCCTGCCGCCTAGCTTTCGTAGCCAATTGGCCGGTGTTTTCTCACAATGGAGTGATCTGCTTGCCGACTATCTGCGAGAGGAGCAAGCCTATGGCCACATCGCAAACTCGTTAAATTGCGCCCAACAAAGCGAGCTATTTTGGATTGGCTGGGAAGGTGCCGTTCTCCACGGTAAGTTGCAAAAAAGCTCACAACCCATTCAATTATTTGCAGACTATTTTGTAAACACACTCAATCGATGAGTTTTTTATCTTTTTATAGACGATCAGTCTACTTTTGGAGAATTTTATGTTTAACGCCATTGTTATCACCAAACACGATGAGCAACTCACTGAATTAACGTCGATAGATAAATCGATACTGAATGACGGCGATGTGACCGTCGATGTCGCTTATTCAACTTTGAACTATAAAGATGCGCTGGCTATTTGCCAAAAGCCCGGAGTCGTGCGTCAGTGGCCCATGATCCCCGGCATTGATTTAGCCGGAACAGTGATAGAGTCCTCCAGCGACCGTTTTGCAGCCGGCGACAAGGTATTATTAAATGGCTACGGCGTTGGCGAGGTGCATACCGGAGGGTTAGCACAAATAGCCCGCGTAAAAAGCGAATGGCTAGTCCCCTTACCAAAGGCTATCAGTCTTAAACAATCCATGGCTATTGGTACTGCCGGCTACACTGCCATGCTATCCGTATTAGCACTGGAACAGCAAGGTGTTACGCCAAGCTCTGGTGACATTTTAGTCACCGGCGCTGCGGGCGGTGTGGGCTCAATAGCCACATCCTTGCTCAGCAAACTTGGTTACACAGTCATTGCAGTATCAGGCCGCTCTGAACAAACAAGTTACCTCAAAACACTCGGTGCTTCTGAAGTTCTGCCACGCAGTGACTTTGAAAGCTCCGCCAAGCCTCTGGCAAAAGAGCGATTTGCAGGCGTTATCGATGTCGCCGGGTCGAATATATTGGCCAACGCGATTTCGCAAACGCAATACGGGGGCGTTGTCACTGCGTGTGGATTAGCTGCCGGTATGGACTTACCCACAAGTGTGGCGCCATTTATTTTGCGTGGCGTAAAACTAATAGGTATCGACAGCGTTATGGCTCCCATGCAAGACCGATTAGCAGCGTGGGACCGGTTAACAAAAGATTTAGACTTATCAATGCTGGATAGCATGACACAAACTGTCGGTCTTAACGAAGTTCAGGAGCTTGCGCCACAATTGCTCAAAGGCCAAGTGCGCGGCCGTACGGTAGTTGATGTGAATGACTAATCTAGATATATAAAGACTAGCGATATTGAAGTTGAGGTTATGTTCTTTTACTTAACGCTTTTCAATAGCTTTAGCAAATATTGATGAATCCACTATCCATCATAAAAATGAAATTGATTGAGCCGAGTTTTTACTTTGACGTTGGCGAAATGAGCAGTAAACATTTCGTCAACGCCTATCTGCGAATGATTTAACAACTTCAACCAACCAGGTTGAAAGGGTCATCCACTGAGCGCGACGGCTCGGTAAACCAAAAAGCCCCCTCTTCGCTCATATAAAAATGGTCTTCCAGGCGCACGCCGAACTTCTCCGGGTTAATCACCATAGGCTCATTGCTAAAGCACATACCGGGCGCTAACTCGGTTTTATCGCCGCCCACTAAGTACGGCCACTCGTGCAAATCCATACCAATCCCATGCCCGGTTCTATGCGGCACACCCGGTAATTGATAGTCGGCCTCCAGGCCCTGTTCT
>NZ_DFTS01000009.1:355-9046 GCF_002383015.1 Idiomarina sp. UBA4206 | reverse complement strand
CGCACGGCGTCATCCACAGACTCACAAGTCTTACCCAGTACAGCGGCATCAAAGGCGGCTTGTTGCAAATCTCGTTCGTACTGCCAAAATTTCTGCTGCTCTTCAGTTGCAGTGCCAAAAGCATAAGTACGGGTAATATCAGAATGATAGCCGTGCAACTTGCAGCCGGTATCTATCAGCACCCAGTCGTCTTTTTCTAAGTGCTGTTCGTAATTAACGCCATGTGGGTAGCTGGTGCCCTTGCCAAATAACACAATACAGAAAAACGAACCGGACGCTCCCACCTTACGATGTGCTTTATCAATAAAAGCTCTGACTTCCGACGCTGTGATGCCTTCGTGAAGCATAGCACCGGTGGCTCTGTGCACAGCCATGGTCATATCCATTGCGGTCTGAATTAACACCAGTTCTGCAGGGGATTTATGCATTCGGCAGGTAGCGGTAATGGCTTTTGCGTCGCACATTGTTTCGGCGGGTTTACGCTCCTCCAGCTTTGCCACCACGCTGTAGGGTGTGGATTCATCTAATGCCAGCTTATAACCATCAGAAAAATGCTCAGTTAAGAACGCCAACAACCGTTCGTAGGGTGATTCGTGCTCGTCCCACAAAACCGTATCCATGGGCAGTATCATTGCCTGAGTTAAGGAGCCGACTTCAAACGCCGGCGCTATCAGGGTGACATCCCCTTCAACCGGGAGAACAGCGCCAACCAGGCGCTCACTGGGGTACCACTTTAAACCAGTAAAATATTCTAAGTTGGTTCCTGCGTTTAAGTACATAGCGCTAATGCCTTGCTCCTGCATCAGTGCCTGCGCTCTGGCAACGCGCTGTTGGTATTCTTCCAACGCAATAGGCTGAACACCTGCGGTCATATTTTCCAAAGCGCTGAGAGCCTCTTCAGCCCGCGCAACTCCCACACCATGCGTCATAAAACACTCCTTTTAATAATTCAGCCACCATGGCTGGGTTGAACCTGACGTGAACGTCAGGCTACATGAATAATCTCAACTGACTGTAGACCGCGGTTGGTTTTCCATTGAATAGACTGCCCTACGGAAAGACCAATAAGCGCTGCTCCCAAAGGAGCAAAAACCGATAAGCTGTCTTCATATTTATCCACCTGATCAGGCGCAGTCAAAGTTTTTGTAAAAACTTTCCCCGTTTCTAAAACCTTAAAGGTCACTTGCCGATTCAGACAAGCAACGTCGGCGGGCATGACATTCGGCTCAACAATTTTAGCACGGGCCAGCTCAACCTCTAACTCATCCAAAAACTCCCGGGGTAAACTGGTCTCATCTAAATGATGTTCAATTACGGCCATATCGACACACGAAATAACAATGTTAGGTCTAGTATTCATAATTCTCTCTCATAAAAAAGGGCTCCGGAGAGCCCTTTAAGTTTACTCTTCAAGTTTCTTTTTCTTCTTTTCTTTTCGTTTTTCTTTCAACGTTAACTGCGGTTTTTTCTTCTGCTTTTCTTTACTCATTGGATTCACCTTATCTGTTCAAATGTTTAAGTTAATCGACACATTGCACAACTAAGTTACTCCAAGGCACTACCCTCCTTTGAATTCTGGCTAAGCATCAACAGATGCGAGTCGATTCTGATTTACCGTTAGAACCGCCCACTTTATTGATATACCTTTAACAATGACTGTTGCTATATCGCCTACGCGAAGACCAAGCAACGTCGATCCTAAGGGGGAAATAAAAGACACCAGGTAGTTATCAGTATCCGCTAACTCTGGCGGAACCAACCTAACCCTTACCTGTTCCATTGTTTTTAGATTACGCAGGACAACCGAAGCTCCAACTCGAATGCGTTTTTCAATTAAGGCTTCTTTTGATTCACTGAACTCAAGTCTATTCAACAAAATACTGAGCTCTACGGGGTCTATCAGCATTTGCTGCCCCGCTTCCTGAAAAATTGGGTTTGACGGACAAACCGAGGTTTTACAGAACCTGAATGCACGCTTAAGCACGGCTTTATCTCCAACCGAACTGAACATAAATTATTTAAAGGGAATAACAGACAGACTGGCCGGACGCTTAAGGCGCGTCCGGCTTAATTTGGAAAGGTGAGAGCGGTACTCTGTATTGAATAGTTAGACTTAAACATGATGTCCTCTTAACAACTGAATCCATCATAGCCCGTTAGAAATTTAAAGCAAGCCGGCGATATTCTCTAGCCGAGCAACGTAATTCGAACTAAACACATTTTCCGCACGTTTAATATAAGCCTCTAAATCAACATACCTCAGTGCATTTTTAAAATAGAACCTATCGGCAAAAGGCTGCATTTTCTGCTTTTCAAAAATGTCCTTTATTTGCCCAAAATAGGCTTCAATGTCGTTAACCATAGACACCATATGCCAGTCGCTACCGTACATTATTTTATCAGCCAGCTTAAAAGGTTTGTCTGCGGTCGCTTCACGCGTTAGCTCAATTTCAAGCCGCCGGGCCAGGCTTGCCTGTGCTTTCTTACTGCCGACAATTTCATGTAAGTACGACAAGTCGCAATAAACATGCGGGTAACGCCGACACAGCTCGACAACCTTACGGGCGTAGTTGTTCGGATCACTCCACTCTTCTTCTGTCTCTGCCAGCCAACCTTTAACCCAGCGCCCGTTCACTTTTCGCTTTCCGCCACCGGCATGGCCAAAGCAGAGCCTCATTGTTTTCCTTTGCTCTGTTTTTGTCAGCGCCTGCTCCCAGTAATCCGGGTCTGAATTTAACCCTGACCCTTTATAAGCCTGAAAGCCTTCCGGCGTGCAGTGAGTGAAAACCGGAATGGAATACTCCACACAAAAATCCAGAAAATAATCAACAACCCGTTCAACAGGAGGTTCGTTGCCTGCCGGCTTGTAACCCATGGGAGGGTAAAACTTAAACCCCGCCTTGCCATGTTCCAATGAGGTTTCTATAGCGTCACGAAGCGCGCGATCAGATGCAGACCGAGAAACAAATCGCAAAGGGTCAAAGGCAGAGAACCCCAGCACTATGCCTTCTGAATAATTCTCCAACGCAGTCATGCGCTCTAACTGCTGATCATAAAACTCGTATTTAGGGTCATCGTCAAACGGATGAGCCATATCCATCATGTAATGAAAAAGCACATAATTTTCCGCAAAGTTGCCGTAATAGCCTTTTAACCGTTTAAGTATCCCTACTTCACTGCGCAGCATAT
The DNA here is from genome assembly GCF_002383015.1 of Idiomarina sp. UBA4206. Lineage (NCBI taxonomy): Bacteria > Pseudomonadati > Pseudomonadota > Gammaproteobacteria > Alteromonadales > Idiomarinaceae > Idiomarina > Idiomarina sp. UBA4206. The sequence continues at coordinate 5,857 of NZ_DFTS01000009.1, read as the reverse complement.
TTAAAACAAAATCTATTTTGTCCGCGGCGTTCTCTAAAAACTCCAGTGACTTGCGCAACATACGCTCTATCATTTTGTGAATGCCGGAAAACCAGCCCGATATTTTATCCTGAGGGTGAGTTTCTGCTTTGAAGGTTAATTTTGTTTCTATGTAATCTAACTCCAACTCCCGGGCCGATTCGCTGTCACCGCAATACTGATGTATTTCTCTCAGAACCGAGTACAACTCACTATTAATGAATTTCTCCTGGTAGGCTTTCGCTAACTCCGGATTGCTACTGCCCTCTTCACTTAATTCTCCCGGTAAGTAATGCTCTATTTCAACACAAACCAGATGGGCAAATTCGTTGCAGATTTTTTCTGTGGCACCTTTTTGAGTGGTGACTGAAAATGACGCCAGCCGCTCTTGTAATGTAGAGCTGGCGGTCAGTGAATACGCCAGTTTGCTAATTAACTTTGCCGGTAACTTCCAAATACCCCAGCTCTCGAGAATTCCCTGCAAAGGCACATAACGGGCATTAAAGAGGTGGGTATGGGCATCAACAACAAAAGGGAGTTTATTCATGGTCGTATCCATTTGAAATAGCCTGATTTTCCTGAGTTTTAGTTAAGTTAATAACTCGCAGAAGGTCAACTGCTCTCGTGTAAATTGGTCGTTCTTCCCAATATTTGGTCACAAGCACAAATCTCGGTTTTCGGTGAAATTATAAACATCTGATTATTAAAGAAATTATTTCTGGCCTAAGAATTGCTTTGTTGTCCATAATAAGAAGATAAGAACAACAAGGAACCATCATGAGTGTAAAGTTTGAAGATCGCCCAATAGAAAAAGTTCGGGAAGAAACCATCGACCAACTGGTCATGAATTACAGCCACGGTGAGCTCTCAGCGCAAGCCTTTGAACGCCGGCTTGATCAAGCCATGGACGCGACGGCACATAGCCAGCTGGCGGAACTGGTAGAAGACCTGGAGCTGAAGCCCGATACCTCATACGACAGCATGAAAGAACAGCAATTCTCGCCACATTACGGTGAAGGCCGGGTCCTGCCAACAGAAAACGTGGTCTCCATACTGTCCTCTAATGAGCGTTGTGGTGTATGGACGGTTCCACGCGAAATCACCATCTATTCCCTGTTAGGCTCAGTAGAGCTGGACTTTACCGATGCCGTATTCCAACACCCGGACGTTACTATAAAAATTATAGGCGGCCTTTCAAGTCTTGAAATTTTTGTGCCTGAAGAAATCACCATTAGCACCAACGTCTTTAGCATTCTTGGGTCCACAGAGAATAAAGCCCCGTCTATGGGCAACTTAAAACAGGCACCACATATACGTATTGAGGGCTTCCAGGTACTTGGTTCTGTTGAGGTAAAAGTGAAGCGCACCATAAAAGAGAAGTTTGTTGCCTTTGCAAATAGCTTAAAAGGCACCTTTCAATCTCGTTAGCGTCGGAGTAAATTGGAGCTAACACTCAATTTAACGGAGAGTTAGCTCCATGAAGCTTTATGAGATGGCTAAAGCACCCAATCCTCGGCGGGTGCGGATGTTTCTTGCGGAGAAAGGGCTGCTGGACAAGGTCGAATGCGTTGAACTCGACCTGGCCAAAGGCGAGAACTTAACGCCGGAATTTGAACGCAAAAACCCAATGAAAAAAGTGCCGGTACTGGAACTCGACAACGGCACCTGCATTGGCGAAACCATGGCCATTTGCCGCTACTTTGAAGCCGCCTTCCCGGAATCTGAAGTCTTACTAGGCAATACCGCCGAAGAGCAGGCCATTATCGAACAATGGACACGCTGGATAGACTTCTATTTATTCACCCCAATTGGTATGTGTTTTCAACATACAACCGATTATTTCAAACACAAAATAACGCCCATTAAAGAGTGGGGTGAGGCGAATCACGCCGCAGCCCTGACCTTCTTCGACTTTCTGGAAAAACACTTAGCGGATCACCAGTTTATTGCGCTGGAACGTTTTACCATTGCTGACATTAACGCTTTTTGCACGGTGGATTTCGCCAAGGTGATTCAGCTGCGTGTGGATGAGCGCTGGCCTAATCTAAAAGCCTGGTATGAGCGTATAAAAGAGCGTGACTCATCAAAGGTTTAAGGGATACATATGATTGAACTCTACACGGCTGCCACACCCAACGGTTACAAAGCCACGGTCACATTAGAAGAAATGGGGCTGGACTATAATCTCCATCATGTTCAGTTGCAGGACGACGAGCAAAAGCGTCCCGACTTTCTGAAAATGAACCCTAACGGGCGCATTCCGGTAATTGTCGATAAAGACAACAACGACTTCGCGGTATTTGAATCCGGTGCCATTATGTTGTACCTGGCGGAAACCTACGACAAACTGAACCCCAAAGACCCAAAAGAACGCTCACGTATGATCCAATGGCTGATGTTTCAAATGGGTGGCATTGGCCCCATGATGGGACAAGCTAATGTCTTCTATCGGTACTTTCCGGAGAAGCTGCCGTCAGCCATTGAACGTTATCAAAACGAAAGCCGCCGGCTGTTCGAGGTGCTGAATAAGCGTTTAGGAGAGTCTGAATACTTAGCCGGTGAAAACTTCTCGTTAGCGGATATTGCCAACTGGTGCTGGGTGCGTACCCACGACTGGTCCGGTGTCAGTCTTGACGGCCTGGAAAACCTGAAGCGATGGATGAACACCATTAGTGAGCGTCCTGCCTGCCAACGCGGTGTCACGAAACCGGAGCGGATGGGCGATCCTGACGAACTGGTCAAGAGCGCCCAGAAAATGGTGCAGCGTTAAGCGGCAGCCAGCTGCGCCAGGTACTCATCGTAACTGCCGGCAAAGTCACGTAAGCCTTTGTCGGTTATTTCGATAATACGCGTAGCCAAAGTCGACACGAACTCGCGGTCATGGCTGACAAACAACAAGGTACCTTCAAACTGCTCCAGTGCCAAGTTTAACGACTCTATCGATTCCATATCCAAATGGTTCGTCGGTTCGTCCATCACCAGAATGTTCGGGCGCTGCAAAATCAGTTTCCCGAAAATCATCCGGCCTTTTTCACCACCGGATAAAATCGATACCGGCTTCTGAATATCGTCTGAAGAAAACAGCATACGACCCAGCACACCACGAATAGCCTGTTCGTCATCGCCTGGCTTCTTCCACTGATACATCCATTCGTAAACGGTCATTTCCTGCTTAAACCAATGAGCGTGATCCTGCGCGTAGTAGCCTATCGCCGCATTTTCAGACCACTTGATGCTGCCTGAATCCGGCGTGTACTCGCCCATCAAACATTTCAGCAAAGTCGTTTTACCAATACCGTTGGCACCGATAATAGCGACTTTCTCACCCACTTCTATCGATGTGCTCAAGCCTTTTAAAACGGCCTCGTCATCAAAGCTCTTACGTACGTTTTCGGTTTCAAGCGCCAGCCGGTAAAGTTTCTTCTCTTGCGTGAAACGAATATACGGATTCACCCGGCTGGATGCTTTAACCTCATCCAACTGAATCTTTTCCATTTGTCGCTGACGCGAGGTCGCCTGCTTGGCTTTTGACGCATTCGCCGAGAAACGGCTGACAAAGCTCTGCAGCTCCGCAATTTTCTCTTTCTTCTTGGCGTTATCGCTCATCAGCTGTTCGCGCGCCTGAGTAGCGGCAAACATGTATTCGTCATAGTTACCCGGGTACACGCGCAACTCGCCGTAATCGATATCGGCCATGTGTGTACAAACCGTGTTCAGAAAGTGACGGTCGTGCGAAATAATGATCATGGTGCTTTGCTTTTCCGCCAGCACCTCTTCCAGCCAGCGAATGGTGTTAATGTCCAGGTTGTTGGTCGGCTCGTCCAGCAGCATAATATCCGGCTCAGAGAACAGCACCTGCGCCAGTAACACCCGAATTTTCACACCCGGTGCCAGTGCCGACATCAAACCAAAGTGCTGCTCTACCGGTATACCTAAGCCCAACAGCAATTCGCCAGCACGAGATTCAGCTGTGTAACCGTCCATTTCAGCGAATTCGGTTTCCAAATCGGCTACACGCATACCGTCTTCTTCACTCATTTCGCCACTGCTATAAATACGGTCACGCTCTTCTTTTACCGCCCACAGCTCTTCGTGCCCCATAATAACGGCGTCAACCACGCTGTACTCTTCGTACGCAAACTGGTCCTGGCGCAACTTACCAATGCGGGTATTCGGCTCCAGCGAGACGTTGCCGGAGGAAGGCTCCTGCTCACCACTTAAAATGCGCATAAAGGTCGACTTACCACAGCCATTAGCACCAATAAGGCCATAACGGTTGCCATTGCCGAATTTAACAGAAATATTTTCAAAAAGAGGCTTCGCACCAAATTGCATGGTGATATTTGCAGCAGAAATCACGTATTCAACATCCAGGACTATAGGGTAAAAATTGAGCGCGCAATGTACGTGTTTTTCGCGTAAATTACAAAGAAAGATTCACTAATGGGTAAATAGACTATGCAAATGTCCTGGAATGATTTCTCCACGAATTTAAGTAAAATTTGGAACACCGAGCTTTGGAAGACCGGCGACGCACAGATATACCTCAGTCAGGTAATTATTGCCATTACACTGATTATTGTTGGCGTTATTGTTATACGCTGGGTTGGCTCCAGCCTGGTAAAACGAGCTCTTAAATCGGGTCATGCCTCTCAGAACACCATTTATGCCTTTCGAAAGCTGTTCTCTTTCCTGGCTTACGTGCTCATTGTCTTAATAGCCCTGCCCGTTGCAGGCATCCCCATTACCATATTTGCTGTGTTAGGTGGTGCGTTAGCCATTGGTGTGGGTTTTGGTGCGCAGAACCTGTTAAACAATCTAATTTCCGGAATGATATTGGTTGCAGAGCGCCCTATTCGCATTGGCGACATTGTTGAGCTCGAGAATGAACGGGGCAAAATTGAAGAAATTGGCAACCGCTGTGTTCGCATCAAACGCTTCGACGGCGTGCATGTACTGGTTCCAAACAGTTATTTCCTTGAGCAGCGGGTAGTGAACTGGACACTGGTTTCAACGGAAATACGCAGCACAGTCACCGTTGGGGTTGCCTATGGCTCGCCTATCGACAAAGTTCGCGAACTCATGCTGGAAGCTGCCAGCCAACACGAAAAAATTGTTCAACGCCTGCCTTTTGAAGTCTTTTTCGATGACTTTGGTGACAACAGCTTAACCTTCAATTTACTGTTCTGGACAGAAGTTGAAGCCCCTATGGACATTCGTCGAGTACAGTCCGACATACGCTTTAAAATCGATAAGATATTCGCCGAGAATGACATCACCATCGCTTTCCCGCAGCGCGATGTGCATTTAGATACGTTGAAACCACTAGAGATAAAGATGACCTAATGATGCTGGTGATAGAGGGCGCGGCCGACGGTTGCAGTGGACTATTGAGGAGGTGTGCAGCGCGAGCTGCAAGAGGCATCAAACTCGTGGGCTTTCTGCTGTAGGAGTGTCGAAGGCCATGGATGGCCTTCGTCAAGC
>NZ_DFTS01000009.1:0-312 GCF_002383015.1 Idiomarina sp. UBA4206 | reverse complement strand
GGATGTATTTACGGGCGTCCTCCTCAATAGTTCCTGCGGCCTCAGCGCCCGCAACATCCATCTCACCTGATGTAAACATCAGGCTACTTAGAACTCGTAGCTGTAACTTAAGCTAACAACGGTTCCGACTTCTTTGCTACGAACTAAAATATCCGATTGCGTCACTTCCTGATCTTCTCCAAGAATGTTCTTTACCTTGAAGCCAATTTTTGAACTGAAGCTCGGATAGTAGTTGTACACCAAATCCAGCGAGTGGAAAGGCTGCTCGTAAGCGTCTTCACGTCCACCAACACCTGCTGCCAGAATGCGTTC
>NZ_DFTS01000073.1:18581-18749 GCF_002383015.1 Idiomarina sp. UBA4206 | reverse complement strand
CCACCGGCAAAACCAAAGGTTTTAAGACCCATCGACTCGTAAGCCATATTACCGGCCAGAATAAAGAGATCAGCCCAGGACAATTTGTTGCCGTACTTTTTCTTAATTGGCCACAATAAACGACGCGCTTTGTCTAAGCTTACGTTATCCGGCCAGCTGTTTAACGGC
>NZ_DFTS01000073.1:17169-18352 GCF_002383015.1 Idiomarina sp. UBA4206 | reverse complement strand
TCAGCCGGCCACCAGTCCTGGCTATCGGTCATGAGATCTTTCAGGTCTTGCTTTAACTCTTCTAAATTGATTTTTTTGAATTCTTCCGCGTAATTAAAGTCGTCATCCATTGGATTCGCTTTGGTGTCGTGCTGGCGCAGAATTTCCAGCTTCAGGGAGTTTGGCCACCAGTGCGTGTTCGTTTTTTTCTCAGATGTCATGCTGCCGTGCATGATTGGGCATTTACCGCCACCGCTTGAACTACTCATTATGCCTTCCTTATCTCTGTGCTTAAATTTGAATAACTGTTATCTATAGTTATAGCAACGCTCAGCCATTTACTCCAAGGCAAGATACCGTTTGCTTTGATAGGTTTTATAGATACAGATTAAATAAGAGGAAGGATCGGTCAGCCTCGCAGTCTTGCTAACCACTATTTGACAGACATCACTAGATTACCCGGAAAGAGCGTACACATATAGAATCGCTGCAACGAGACTTAAACTGCTACGGACCGCATGGAGCCGCCCCCATTTAACCAATAACCGATGAGTCTCTGTCACTGACAGACTTCCTTCCGGCGAAAGCAGTTGCTTATTGGTCGGCATGATAACGATAAAGGTAAAAGGAACGACAGAGAAAATGAGTACTGCTCCAATATACCAGAGCAATGAGTCGCCGCTTAGCGCAACAATTAACCCTGAAATAGCGGCTACCAGTGCCAGCGAAGCTTGCATAACAGCCGCACGGCGGTAACTAGGCTCAAAAACGGTTGCCGCTAGTTCAGTGCCACACTCTAACCGCGCAGGATGTTCGGCAAAATTAATATAAATGGCTGCACCCGCAAATAATGCGCAGGATAGTACTGCGATAATTTCAAAAATATACATTAATAAGACACCTTAATTACTGGCGCATTTATTAACTAACTTACTTTCTAACATGCAGTAGTTCAACAACCCCATGATAACTCTAACTTAACTGTCCAAGTTTCCCTGCGGCATAATCCGCTTCAATCTGTTCAATGTCACTTTCGGTGCTCATGACAAACGGGCCTTTTTGAACAAACTCTTCTTTTACCGGCTCAGCGGAAAATAAAACAAATTTGATATCGGAGGAGGATTGATTTGCCAGTTCAATGGTACTGCCAAGTGATGCTGACTGGTTACCTATCGCTAGTGCCTGTCCGGACGGTAGCGTCACG
>NZ_DFTS01000073.1:15630-17123 GCF_002383015.1 Idiomarina sp. UBA4206 | reverse complement strand
GGTCAGATACCCTTAACTCTAGTGAACCTGACACGGCATACAACCAGGCGCTCTCGCCTGCGTTCAAACGATGAGAGAAAGATGAGCCAGAAGTAAGACTGCCATCTAAAATAGTCATTGGTAGTGCTGGCGAGTCTTCACTTTTCACTCCGTTGCTTTCCCCAAGCATGACTCTAACGCGAGCTCCTGCTTCCTGAATAACCGGTACCTTACTGGCCTTAACATGAAGCGCCTCGGGCGAGCTGGGCTTTAGCCTTGTCGGGAGGTTTACAAACACCTGCAAACCGTGAATTTTAGATCCATTTCTTGGCGACTCGTCGTGCACAACGCCAGAGCCTGCTTTTAACCAGTATAAATCTCCGGGTAATAGATCGAAGTCATTGCCTAGCGTATCGCGGTTATGAAATTTTCCTACGGTATCTTCAAACAGAAGTGAAACTGCGGATAAGCCTGCATGCGGGTGAGCTCCAAAGGTCGGCTCTACCATTGTATAATGATCAACCATCACAAGTGGATCCATTGCGCCCGAAAACGCCTTCTCTCTGAAGCTTTTCGCTTTGAAGCCTCCACCAACATCCAGCGGCTTACCTTCGGTGACCTTCGTAATTGAAACTTGCTCATTCAATGCTTCAGAAAATGTCTTTCCGGTTCGGTTTTCTGGTCGGTTCATTTTTGTATCTCCCAACATTATATTCGCTACTCAATAGGATTTAACTCTAGCAGTAGAACAATAAGAATCTCCACAACCAAGAAATGAAACTTTCATTCTATATTTAGAACGATAAACTAATAATAACGGAGCCCTGCTACTTAGAGAAAACTGTGATGATTGATTTAAATGACTACTTTTACTTTGTCCATGTGGTCGAAAAGCAGGGCTTTTCACCAGCTGCATCGGCGCTCAACATGCCAAAGTCCAGGTTGAGCCGTCATATAAAACAACTCGAAGAACGCCTTGATAGCAAGCTCATTCAACGTACCTCCCGGCAGTTTAAAATCACCGATACGGGACGGCTTTTTTACCGCCACGCCAGAGCTCTGTTAGATGAAATGGAGATGGCTGAAGCTGCCGTTCAAAGCACTAAAAAGACGCTTAGCGGAACCGTAAAAATAAGCTGCTCGCTTGGTGTGGCTCAGTTCGCTGTAAAGCAATTGCTTGTCGAGTTTTTGAAAGAAAATCCAAAGGTAAACCTGGTGCAGCAAGTAACAAACCAGACCGTCGATTTAGTCTCAAATGGGATTGATATCGCCATTCGTGGGCATATTGATCAGCTTCCCGATTCAAGCATTATTCAACGACAGCTAACTACCGTGTCGTGGCAGTTGTTTGCAAGCCCTGCATACATTGAGTCACACGGCGCACCCTCCTCGCCTGACGACTTACTCAAACAAAAAAGCCTTAAAATGGGTTGGCAGTCTACGTCAGGTATCTGGACTTTGGAAAATCAGGAAGGGCTGGAAATAACCGTTCCCCACAGGCCTCAGCTATGTAG
>NZ_DFTS01000073.1:402-15547 GCF_002383015.1 Idiomarina sp. UBA4206 | reverse complement strand
CCACAGGCCTCAGCTATGTAGCGATGATATGAGTACTCTGAAAAAAGCTGCAATAGATGGGCTAGGTATTGTCAGCCTGCCGGCTTACACTTGCCGAGATGCAATTAATACAGGATTATTGACCCGCGTACTACCGAACTGGACAACCGGTAAAGCTAAGCTCAGCCTGTTAACCTTGTCCCGCCGCGGACAGCCACCTGCTGTACAGGTATTGAGCGACTATCTTGTCAGTAACTTACATGCTCACATTGGTGACCAGTGACAATTCCTATTTCCATTCTGAAAAGCTAGCCTTACTAAAAACGCTACGGTAGCATGTCGGTATGCTTTGTACCTTATGCTTCTCGGCCTCAGAATCCTTCTGTGAAGATAAAAAACGCCAGTACTTCCGGTGCACTGTCTGCGACATGATTTTTGCAGACCCGCAGGCTCACTTGCCGCAGGACGAAGAAAAAGCCATTTATGACTTTCATCAAAACGACTCTCACGACACCCGCTACCGGGAGTTCTTAAGCCAACTTTCAATTCCTTTATTAGAAAAGCTATCAACTGGCATGACTGGTCTTGATTTTGGCTCCGGGCCGGGGCCTACACTTAGTTTGATGCTTGAGGAGCACGGCATGAAGATGTCTATTTACGACATCTTCTACGCGCCGGACAGCGGACAGTTGAGCCGTCAGTATGACTTTGTCACCTGCAGCGAAGTTGTTGAGCACTTTAATCAACCGGGCAAGACATGGCCACAGTTAATAAGCTTAGTAAAACCTCAAGGGTACATAGGCGTGATGACCTGGATGTTTACAAAGAAAACAGCTGAGCAATTTAACCAGTGGAGCTACAAAGGTGACCCGACCCATGTCAGCTTTTACACGCCTGAAACCATGCAGTGGATAGCACAACATTTTCAACTGAAACTTGAAATTATCAGCGAACAGGCCATTTTATTTAGAAGGGACTAACAACGGAGGGCGACTATGAACTACGAATGCGTACACGCGGACATTAGCCAGCAAACCGATATTGATGCCGTAGTTAACGCCGCTAATGCAGAGCTCAAACCCGGTGGTGGAGTTGCCGGTGCAATTCACCGTGCAGCAGGCCCTGAACTGGAAAAAGCAACTCGCTCACTGGCTCCCATTGAACCCGGTGAAGCCGTTATCACCGACGGGTTCAATCTTCCTAATCGCTACATTATCCATTGCCTGGGGCCCGTTTATGGCGTCGACACACCCTCAGATAAGCTGCTGGCAAATTGCTATCGTAATGCACTGGATTTAACCGATAAGCATCAAATAGAGTCTATTGCTTTCCCGGCGCTGTCAGCCGGAGCCTTCGGTTACCCTTTTGAGGCAGCAACTAAAGTGGCTCTGGACACAATTAGGCAGCACGTTGAAAAGCTGAGCCATCTGAAGCTTGTACGCTTTGTGCTATTCAGTGACGAAGAGTTTGCCCATTATCAACGTGCTCTGAGAAAGTAGTCATTATTTAAAAATCACACCGGCATCTTTGAGCTCTTGCCGTGTTTTGTCAGCGTCCGCGCGATCGATAAAGCGCGTTCCGTCTTCTACTAAAATGGTTTCATAATCATTTTTAATAGCATCGAGCGCGGTTGCTCTGACACAAACCTCAAGCGCCAGGCCGACAACCCATACGCGTTTTACATCCAGGTGCACGAGCTCTGAAACCAATCCGGTTTTATCAAACGCCGAATACTGGTCAATGTCATAACGAGCACCTTTAGAAATTAAGCGAGCATCATTGGGTATGCTTAGGTCAGGATGAAACTCAGCGCCTTTGGTGTCCTGCACGCAATGTTCTGGCCAGGGGCCGCCTCGCTCGTCAAAACTGACATGGTGACGTGGATGCCAGTCCCGCGAGACAAATACTGGGATCCCTGCTTCCTGCGCCTGCGCAGTCATCGCATTAATAATGGGGACCACTTCATCCCCTTCGTCCAGTGCCAGCTTACCGCCTGGGCAAAAGTCATTTTGTACATCAACAATAATGAGTGCGTCGCTCTGCTCAAAAGTCACTTTCATAATTAGCCTCCGCCTCGTTTAAGATGTTCAGTTATCTCTTTCTGGTAGTTTGCTAATTTGTCACTTATCTCAACCCGGTAAGGCTGCTCCGTGCGGCTTATCGAGGACACAGAGTCCGGCAGTTTATTTAACTGCTGCTGCGCATATTTTCTAATCTCCTCAATATTTCTCTGGTGAGAAGGGAGTCTTTTGCCGTTTTGCATCACTTTCTTCAATAGTGGCTCACCGGGTAACTGTTCTTCAACGCGAGCAATGGTGTCGTGGCTAAAGCTGCCTTTAGCTTCACGAAACACTTGTTTTTCGCCCGGCAAAACTGGCTTCCCGCTGGAGAGTTTTAAACGCCCTTTGCCGGCGTACTCCACCAGCTTGTATGCCATATCCAGCGCCGAGGCATCATCGGACACCCCCATGCCAGTGCCAACACCGAACCCATCAATCGGTGCGTTATCTTTTATTAACTGAGCAATTTTATGTTCGTCCAAGCCACCGCTGGCAATGATCTTTAAGTGCTTTAGGTTATGCTCATCCAAAAGTTCTCTCGCTTTAAAAGCAAGGTCGCCTAAGTCTCCTGAGTCCAGCCGAATACCTTTCACCTTAAAGTCATCACCCAGCTCATGCGCAAGTTTAATGACTTTCTCTACACCTTTTATGGTATCGATGGTATCCACCAGCAATACGGTTTCAGGAAAAGCGTTGGTAAAATTTTTAAAAGCGTCATATTCACAGTCGTGCGCCTGAATATAACTGTGCGCCATGGTGCCAGCCACCGGTAAGTCGTAGGTGCGCCCGGCCAGCATATTGGACGTTGCTGCAATACCACTTAAGTAAAGCGCCCTGCTGCCTTTTATACCCGCATCAATACCATGTACCCGACGCGCGCCGAAATCTAAAACCGGACACTCCTGCGCAGAGCGTGCAACTCTGGCACCTTTTGAAGCCAACAACGTTTGCAAATGCAGCTGATTCATAACCAGAGTTTCAATAAGCTGTGCCTGCGGCAAAGATGCTTTAACCTCAACAAGGGGTTCGTTTTCAAAAAAAACAGTTCCCTCAGGCAAAGCTCTGACCTGCCCGGTAAACTCAAAGTCGCGCAAATAATCGATAAGCTTTTGAGAGAAGTTTTGCTCTTTAAGGTAGTTAAGGTCTTCGTCGCTAAACGATAAGTTTTCAATCGTTTCAAGCAGTGGGTCTAAGCCTGCAGCCAGAAGAAACTTTCGCTCTTCAGGAAGCCTGCGAACAAACAAAGTGAAAACCGCGTCGTCGTGCATGCCTTCCTGCAGATAGGCATCAAGCATGGTGAGCTGGTACAAATCCGTGAACAATCCGAGATCTTGCCGCTCAGTATCTGTCATAGCTTTCCTCTATTTGGTGCCTTTGTCATAGAGTCTAGACAAGATAAACGGGTTTATGTAGTTACTAATCAGGATTGTCTAAGCGGGCTACTTCGGCGTACCAAACATAATTTTGTCGGCGTTATTAGCTAAAGCAATGATCATAGTCACAGCCCAGGTTCCCAATATCCACCAAAAGGTCGGCCAGGACATCCAGGTAAGATCAAGAAACAGTAAATCGAAAATCCAGACAATAAATGCCGCAAATAAGATAGAAGGCAAAAATACGACGAAAAGAACACAAAGGGCTAAAGGTATGGTGCCCAGGGTTTTCATCCAGTTTAATAAAGAGGACATAATGGCTTTTGTTTAATGAGAGTGGGTTGAAAACTACATTGAGTTGGGGGAGATATCAACTCATCACGCATTTTTTCTGAACCAATCTATACTTCGCTTCGTCTCTCTACTGAGTTACAGGCAATAAAACAATGACTAATAAGGCATCAACTCATGAAGATAGAGCAAGTAGAGGTACTCGTTCTAGCAGCACAAGAAGGTAAACGCGATGCTCTGGAATTGCTTTATCGTCATTTTTTCACACCGATGAAGCGCTATGCATTGATACGGGTTCACCAGACAACAACGGCGGAAGACCTTGTACAAAACGTCTGGCTCAAGGTCGGTAGGCGACTGCAATTTATGCAGGATGTTCGGGTTTTTCGGAGCTGGCTTTATAAAGCGTTGCGGTGGGAAATTATCGACTGGGCTCGTCAGCAGCGTAATGCGAACTTCGAAGAGCTTAATGAATCGAGTTTATTCATAGAAGATTTACGGCCAGAGGTTTTGGATGTAGCTCCTCTTTTGGCGGGCCTGAAACCCAACGAACGTGAAGTTATTGAACTGTTCTACCTGAGTGAATTGTCGGTTAACGAAACAGCGTTAGTACTCTCTATAGCGCCTGGCACAGTCAAATCAAGATTGCATAGCGCACGAGAAGAATTGCGTCATAGATACTTAAACGAGGGTGATAAGCCATGAGCACAAACAAAGAAGTTAACGAACAAATAGAAAAAGATCTGTCCGCGCAAGCACAGGAACTGGATAAGTTAATGGGCACTGGCGAAGGCCTGACCGGCTACTTAAAACAAGGGTTTAAGTACGACATAGGCTGGGTTGTGAAGGTTGCTTATGGGCTAGGCGCTATATTTACGGTATTACTATTGTTTTGCGGGTATCAGTTTTTTACAGCAACACCGGACAACGAATTGTTCTGGGGCGTGCTTCTCATATTAAGTTTTAACGCTCAGGTTGCTACAAAGCTATGGATTTACATGCAAACAAACCGTAACCATACCGCACGTGAGATACGCTTACTTGAGTTACGTTTGAAATCTGCAAGTAAGTAACGGGTAATAAGCGGGGTGGCTAACCACCACCCCATAATAGGTTACTTTTTAAAGTCCTGACTGGCAGCTTTTATTGCCGTTGCCAGCGACTGAGTTGCTGATTCAAGGCCGGTACTAATGTCAGACCATGCGTCCTCGCTGGACTTTTTCAAACCTTCCAACTTATCTTCGGCCTTGTCTTTCAGCGCTTCAAGCTCGTTAATCTTCTCTTCATACTTGATTTGAGAGTCAGCCTCCGACTGTTTCGCTTTGGCCTTCAGACGATCAATCTCAGCTTTCATCTCTTCAATTTTTGCTTCGTGTTTCTTTTCAAATGCTTCTTTATTGTCCATTTCCACCTCCAGGTCTTCCTTTTTACTCACTTGCTTACTAATGGGTATGGTTTAACAAGCCAAAACGATCAAAGTCCTCTGTGTTCTAGAGCAATGTATGAACGATATTGCTTACATTCCTGACGGCCGCTTATTTCTTCCGGGAATGCTCGCGCCAGATCCGAAAGCGCGTCACTATGTACCAGACAAGACCACCGATAAACATGATAAGAGGAACAATATTAACTTCCTTGCTCTGCTGGTAATCGTCAGAAGTTAGGAAAAACCAGAGCACGCCAATAATCAGGATAACGATTGCCAGTACCCCTTGTACCTGCAGGCTTTTCGATGTGTTTTCAGTGGTAATTTTGCTTTCTCCAGGCTGATCGTTTTCACCCGGTTGCTCTTTTTGTTCTGAATTTTCGGGCTTCACGTAGCCACAAGCCGGGCAGCTGTATTTATTATCCAGAACCTCATCTTCACACTTTGGACATTTCTCAAATGCCATTGAAGCACCTCTCTGTTTTCTTGCGGAATGTTCACTCTTCAGTGTAGTCAAAAGACGAGAAAACAGCGGTACTATCTCGCATCGCTGTTCGCCCCCTGACCAAAACCTGTTGCTGATAATTTTTCAGATAAAGACACCCTCCTGCGGGCGAGCATTGTTTAATTTCAATCGGCTGATGAGCGTAACTCTTTGGGTATTGGTTTCTGAGATAAGCGCCAGCCTGCACACAGGCCGAGCCTGTAGCTGCATCTTCAGCCGCTCCGTACTGCGGCGCAAAGTAACGCAGTTGTACCGCACCTGACAGCAACCGGTAAATGACAATTAGAGCTCGCCGGCTAAACTGGCATAATGCACCGCTATTTACACTCAATTGTGTCAACGGCTGGCTAAGTTCCAGCAACACATAATCGTTACGACCACCACAGTAGCAGCCATTAATAACTGGCTGACTTATAAGTCGTCGCCAAAACCTAAAGTTACGCAACGGTCTCTGAGTTAAAGGTTTATCAAAGTAATAAGCCGATTCATGGTCAAACCCTAGCTGTATTTCACCTGAGGGCGTCAATAAAAGCTCGTTGGTGGGTTTCGTCTTTAGTTTCTCGTTTATGTACGCAGCAACCGCGAGGTTACCCGACCCACAGCGACGTACCTGTCTGCCATAATTTAAAAACTGAGCCTGAAACGCTCCCGAGCCGCCACTCATCAGAATTAGATTTGGAACTCTTTGATATTGCGAAGGCGTTTCTGACCAGGCGGGGGCCGGGCGATAAGCTATATGATGCTGATTACCCAACACCTGCGGACCATAAAAGACATCGACAGTACAAAGTTTTGGCATAGCAGACACCGATTAGTCCCGAACTTTGTCAGCATTGTGTAGTAGCATAATCGCGAAGATTCCGTCAGGCGCCAGCCATATCTTTTCGCGCTTCCAGCCTGCCGAGCTTGCTAACCGGTCAAACTCTTCGGGGTAATATTTATAGGAGTTTTCGGTGTGAATGGTTTCACCCTCCTTAAACTGAAAACTTTCACCGGCAATTTCAACCTCCTGCTGAACACAACTGCGCAAATGCATTTCTATACGGCCCAGCTTCTGATTGTAAATGGCTAGGTGCTCAAACTGATCGGGATGAAAGTTAGCATCAAGTTCTCGGTTCATTCGGGTCAGAATATTCTTATTAAAACGTGCGGTAATGTCTTTGCTGTCGTTGTATGCACGTTCAAGCATTTGCTCGTCTTTTTTGGTGTCTACCCCCATCAGCATATAGCTTTCTTTACCAAGGGTTGTGCGAGCGCTACGCAGAAACTCGCAGGCCTCTTCAGGCTCAAAGTTGCCTATGGTAGAGCCTGGAAAAAAGCCCATTGAAGTCGCCTGAGAAAGCGCCAGCTCTATTGGTTGGGTAAAATCCCCTTGAGCAACTTTAATCTGTAAATTGGGGAAGGACTCGGCAAGGTCGGCTGAGGCTTTTTTGAGGTGTTCACCCGAAATATCAACCGCGACAAACTCCGTTATCACAGGTAACTTTTTTAGCAATGGTTTTACTTTATGCAGCGACCCCGCACCAAACTCAACCAGTTGAATGTTATCGAGAGATTTTCCCGAAAAGTACTGTTTTAATTCCCCGGCAACGTCGGGCAACATTCCGAGCTCAGTACGGTAGGGGTAGTATTCATCCAACTGACAAATTTGGTCAAAATACTCTGACCCCTTTGCGTCATAGAAATACTTGGGTGGTAGCGTTTTTTGAGGCAAGCGTAGCCCCGCCAGAACATCCTGCAAAAACCCATGGTTCATAAAACATCCCGATTTTTGATTTTATTTGGCCAGACGCAGACTGCTAAATTGCCAACGCTGATGCGCATAAAAAAAGTTCCGGTAGGTTGAGCGTATTTGTTGCTCGGCAGTAGCGCATGACCCACCACGCAAAACCCACTGGTTAGCCATGAACTTCCCGTTGTACTCAGCCAGCGCCCCTTCCGGCGTTTTGAATCCCGGATAAGGAATAAACGGACTTTGCGTCCACTCCCAGGCATCGCCAAACATTTGCTTGAGGTCTTTATTATCCGCCACTACCGGCTGCGGCAGTAACTGGTTTTGCTCCAGAAAGTTACCGCAACATTCAACCGACTGGGCCGCATGCTCCCATTCAAACTCTGTTGGTAAACGGCAACCGCACCAGCGCGCAAAAGCGTCTGCTTCGTAATAGCTAATATGGCAAACCGGAGCATTTAGATCTAAAGGCACACGGTTACGGCCCGTCACAGTAAACCACTGCTCACCTTCACGATGCCAATATAAAGGCGCTTGCCAACCTTCCTGTTGCGCTGTTGCCCAGCCGTCCGAAAGCCAGAGTTTTGGCCGCTTATAGCCGTCGTCAGCCATAAACTCTAACCATTCTGCGTTAGTCACCAAGCGCTCACACAAGCTGAATTCCGGCACAAAAACCTGGTGCCGGGGTTGTTCGCAGTCGTAGGCAAAGGATGACTCCGCATCGGTACCGATAAAAGATAAGCCACCTTTAAAATGCATAAACTCAGGACTTTTAGTGCTAACGGAGCCCGGGGAAGATTCTACCGCATAGGTATCCGGCCCCAGAGCATACGGATTAAGTGACAACGCATGTTTAATATCGGTTTGTATCAGTTCCTGATGCTGCATCTCGTGGTGCAAGCCAATGGTAACCGCCGCCTCAATTTCAGCAGAGTATGACTCCAGTAACACCTTCATGGCGTCATCAACATGCTTCCGATAATTCACCACTTCTTCTAACGGCGGCCGTGACAACAAGCCCCGTTGCGGCCGCGGATGTCGCTCGCCTACCGTTTCATAATAAGAATTGAATAAGTATTGATAGGCATTGTCGTACGTTCGATAACCCGCTAAATGCGGTTGCAGTAAAAAAGTTTCAAAAAACCAGGTGGTATGCGCGAGATGCCATTTCGCCGGGCTGGCATCTGGCATCGATTGTAGCATCATATCTTCTGCACTTAAGGCTTCCGTCAGCCTCATTGTTTGCGCACGCACCCGCTCATACTCCGCTATTAACTTGTCGTTCGGCAAACTCTCATTGTCGAAAGGCTGCGCAATACTCGGCATTAGTCTGGCCTCCTGTACTTCAAATGAACTCGATAGGTGTCGACCTCTGTGCTATGAATTTCAGTATGGCACTTTTGATTTCGGTTGCCAGTACGGATAACACAAACCTGCCTAAGGCGCTATAGCAATACTCAGCTGCCGCCTATCGTTGGGGAGAGGAGCTATAAGCTGACGCTCTCGGACATAGCTAAAAATTTATAAGGTTGCTACTATCATTCGAGCTAAAAACAATCATCAATGTGAGCCTCATATGCTAAAAGCCCTTTCATTTTGTACTGCCCTGTTAAGTATGGTGTTATTGCAGGCCTGTTCTCCGGCAACTCAGGACACCGAACGCATGGCTTCACACCATTTAACACTGTCCGAAGCAAATAAACTGGTGGAGCTACCACTACATTGTGTCGAAACACCTTACCCATACAAAACTGGAGCGGTACTGGGCAGCGCTGCCGATTTAAAGGAGCCTTCTGTTCTGCATCCGGTTTTTTACGGCTGTTTTGACTGGCACAGCGCCGTGCATGGCTACTGGTCTATGGTCACTCTATTACAGCAGTACCCCGAACTGGAACAGGCTGACAAGGTAAGAGCCGTTCTTAAACGCAACTTAACTGCAGAAAACGTGGCGCGTGAAGTGGACTTTTTCAGCAAGGACATAAATGACTCGTTTGAGCGCACTTATGGTTGGGCCTGGTTGTTAAAACTGTCTGACGAGCTTCGCTCATGGGAAGACCCTATGGCCAAAGAGCTGGCAGCAAACTTACAACCATTGGCCGATTTAATCGTTGAACGCTATATCAACTTCTTACCCCGGCTGGTTTACCCGGTGCGTGTGGGAGAGCATACCAACACGGCCTTTGGCTTAAGTTTTGCCTACGACTACGCTGTGAATAACGAACATACAGAACTACAACAATTAATTACTAAGCGCGCTAAAGATTACTTTTTAGAAGATAAAAACTGCCCGATAAGCTGGGAGCCAAGTGGCTACGACTTTCTGTCACCCTGCCTGGAAGAAATAGGCTTAATGCAACGCGTCCTGCCAAAACAGCAATTTTTAACCTGGTTAGATGATTTTATGCCACAACTTGCCGATCCGGACTACAGCCTGACGGTAGGTAAAGTCAGCGACAGAACCGACGGCAAACTGGTGCATCTGGACGGTTTAAACTTCAGCCGCGCCTGGAACCTGTATGCGCTGGCTAACCAATACCCACAGTATGAGCATTTACGCGAAGTTGCCGATAAACATATGGCGCACTCCTACCCTAATCTAGTTGGCGATAGCTACGAAGGTGGTCACTGGCTGGGCAGCTTTGCTATTCAGGCGTTGAATCAGGCGCAGCAGTAGTTGTCAGAAAAATCCTTGGCTGCAACCAACCTAGCCGCGCAATAAAGCGCGGCTGTTTGTCTGTCTTTCCCCATCAACTGCGGATCAACCGACGTACATCACGGACAATTTCATAGGTTGCTATTAATGCAGCAGCCACCAGAACTGTCTGAGCACTTCGTTCGATAATGGCGATACCCAGTTCTTCCCTCAAAACTTCGACATTAATTTGTAACACAGGCGATAACATCAGCAACCCTGCCGAAACCAGTAAAAACGCAGCACTAACAGCAATGTTAAGCATCAACATATTGCGGGTCCATAGCCTTGTCCGTAACTGCCACAAACTATGTGCCGTAGCAATTGCAATAACCGGCGTAAACCAGCGTAAAATAGTCAGCGCTTGCTCAGCAAAAATACTCTGCGTACCACTGTCGGGCTGCCATAACGGATACCAAATCAACATCACTAAAAATAGTAATGTGGCTAGATCGGAAAATATATTCTGTAAACTAATATGCTGCCAACTTTTACCTGCGGCCGGGAGCTTCTCAGGGCTCCATTTGCAGATGCCTGGAACCTCTGCAGTTTCCTTCGTCCGAGAGCGGCTCATAACTGCAAAACCAATGGTAATTGTCGTAAACGCAAAGTAACCACTGGCCAGAAAATCGCTTGCTATGCCCTTCATGAATAGCAGCAAGCTCATTTCAGCACCACCAAGCCAGCGGCCCGTAATTTCAACGGTTGAAATCACAAACAACACGCCGAGCACCATATACAGCGTGTGCAAATACAAAGGCATAAGCTCCGCGGTTACCAGTGGCGTGGGTGGACAAAACTGAAGCGCCACCTTGCGCGGATGCCCCATCACTTTTAACAGTTCAGCCACCTCGGCGTCAGACACACTCCCTTGCTGCGATTCTAATGCGTCTATCTGATCAAGAATTTGTGCCTTTAACTCGCGGCTAATATCATCGCGTTTCTTTTCTGGCAGCTCTCGCTGAACAGCGGCAATATAACGTTCTACCATATCCATTAGTGTTGCTCCTCATTGGTGTTCCGCAACAGTAGGGGGCCAATCGCGCTGTTGAGCGAGGTCCACTCCTGGGTTAATTGTTCTAATAGCTCTGCGCCCAGCGTTGATAACTGGTAATAACGTCGTTCACGCCCTTCTCCCTGCTTCCATTCACTATCGAGCAGCCCTTGATCGGCCAGTCTTCTAATAAGTGGGTATAACGTACCTTCATCAATATCGACGCCGGCACCTTGCAGCTGCTTACGTAGCGAATAACCATAATGAGGCTTGCGCAGAGATGCGAGTACCGCTAAAACCAAAACGCCACGGCGCAGTTCTAGCTTGAGTTTATCGAGTGGTGCAGTAGCCATAGTGAGTCCTTATTTATACTGTATTACGCACACTGTGTGAAACACAGTAAAATAAATACTAGGTGACATACAGTAACAATGCAAATAATAATGTCACTCGGGATATAGTCAGTGCTTGATACAGGCATTCGTATCTAGCCGCGTGATTTTAAAAAAAAAGAGCAAGCTTCGGGTCGTTGTCGGATAAACTGTTTTTTATGATGGTGGTATCTCAATTAATCGCGTGTAAAGGTGACGGTTATGTCTGACTATATCCGCATTGAAAAAGCCATGACCTATATGTCAGAGCATGTATCAAGCCAGCCCTCGTTGGAAGACGTTGCTGCCCATGTTCATCTCAGCCCGTTTCATTTTCATCGGGTGTTTTGTAAATGGGCAGGCACCACACCGAAACGTTTCCTGCAGGCTTTAACGCTGGAACGAAGCAAACGAATGCTGAAAGAAGAAGGCTCTCTTATGGATGTTTCCCTCAGCATGGGCTTAAGCGGAGGTTCCCGACTGTATGACCACTTTGTGAAGCTAGAAGCCGTAACACCAGGTGAATACAGAAACGGAGGCCAGGGGATTACTATCCAATACGGAGTTAATGAAACTCCTTTTGGTAAGATATTTGTCGCAATGACCCCTCGAGGCGTATGCCGCATCGAGTTTTTGGGCTCCAGATCTGCTGATGAGATACTTGTAGATATAGGTAAAGACTGGCCTAAAGGCTCGCTCGTGCAAAATGACAACGCGACGAACTATGTTGCTAACGTACTGTTTAGTCGGTTAAAAGACGGGCAGTCTAACCCCTTGTCATTGCACGTAATGGGCACCAATTTTCAAGTCGCTGTGTGGCGAGCTTTGTTGAGGATACCATCGGGACAACTGGCCAGTTACTCCCAAATTGCCAATGCCTTGGGTTACCCTAAAGCGTCTCGGGCGGTTGGCAATGCTGTTGGCTCTAACCCTGTTGCTATGCTAATTCCGTGTCACCGTGTTATTCAAAAAAGCGGGGCTATAGGGGGCTATCGCTGGGGCTCGACGAAGAAAGAAATGATTCAGGCATGGGAACTCCTGCGCGGAGATCCGCTAAAATTATAATTGCAAAGAAAGGCTTGATTAGGTCCCAAAAAAAGCCCAGCATAAATTGCGCTGGGCTCTGGATAGCGTAATTAATTACGCTTTTTTACCAGGTGTTTGTTGAGGTTGCTTTTGGTCTTTTTGCTGACCAGGAGTAGCCTGGTTTGTTCGGCTTTTGTGAACCTTGGTTTTTTTGCGTATCCATTATTAACTCCTTAAAGAGTTTATCAGCATCATTCAATTATGACGCTATTTCGAAGTATAGATTGCTCTCAAAAGGGCGTCTGTTCGTTACCGCACATATAAGCGATTCAGTGTAACTATGGTCCAATGTACTTAAGTATATTTCTGACAGCATTTCTGGCCGCCACAATACTACCCGCTCAGTCGGAGTTTGTGGTCGTCGGCGCTCAGCAGATGGGTTATGACGTCTGGGCTATATGGTGGCTGGCGTCAATTGGTAATACGCTGGGGTCTGTGGTTAATTACGTTTTAGGCCGCTTTTTGGTGCAGTATCAGGATCGCCGCTGGTTTCCGTTCAAACCAAAATCTCTCGCCCGTGGTCATCGCTGGTTTGAACGCTTCGGTAAGTGGTCGCTGTTAATGGCCTGGGCGCCATTCATTGGCGACCCTCTCACCTTTATAGCCGGTATGCTGCGGTTAACCTTCTGGCAGTTTTTAATTCTGGTTTTTATAAGTAAGTCTGGTCGCTACGCTATTTTGCTGGGCATTACGCAACTGTTTTAACCCTTGGCGAACCATAAGTTGATAGTGCGTGATCTAATTGCACAACCTTTACGTTTTGAGGTTTTGAAACCAGAATTAATATTTACCAACACCTACTTAAGTGAGTTCTATATGAAAAAGTTTACTGGCTTACTGTTGGCTTTGTGCATCAATGGGTTAACCCTTCAAACTGCATTAGCCCAAGACGAAAAAACAGCGATGGTACCTTTGCCATCACTCGATGACTTTTCCAAAGGCGAAGATGGCTGGAGTTTCGGTCTGGGTTTGGGTGTTGAGTATGAAACCGCCTACGAAGGTTCGGACGAATTTGGATTGGAAATTCAGCCTGCCGGCGCCGTGCAATGGCGTAGCGGTGACAATATATTCTATTTTGCCGGTGAAGCCCTCGGCTGGCGTGGCGTTCGCTCTGAAAACTGGCTATTGGAGGCCACCATTGGCTTCGATGAAGGTCGCGAAGAGAGCGATTCAGACGACGGCCACCTGGACGGACTTGGTGATCAAGACGAAGGCGCAGAGTTCGTCTTCCAGGCCCGTCGTGCCCTCGATGCCGATTGGCGCTACTGGCTGGTCAGTCGTATCGTAGCAAGTGATGAAGGCAACCTGGGTCTATTTGGTGTAGGCCGCCGCTTTGGTGACCAGCTCGACGGTACCGGCTCTGAAATTAATGTCGTTGCGACCTTTCACGACAGCGAATACGCCAACAAAGGCTTCGGTATTGACGCAGGCCAAGCTGCTGCATCGGGCTTACCGCAAACGTCAGTGAGTGGTGGATTACGCTCAGTTGGCATCGATTATAACTATCGCCATTACGTTAATGATAATTGGCAGATCTATGGCGAAGCGTTGTTTGAATATTACAGCAGTGAAGTTCGCGAAAGCCCCATTGCTCGTAGTAATTACGAAGCTGAAATAGGCGTCGGATTTATCTACATATTCTAAGGAAAGTGAGCTCTATAACAGGGCTCACTTCGTTGTAGCAAAACACCAACCCTGAGTCGCTATAGTTTAAATCGCGCATAAAGCGGGTTGTGATCAGACACTTTACTGGTATCGATCGCTAGTGTTTCTTGCAGTTTGAGATCCCTATAAAAGATGAAATCAAGAGGATGCTGTCGGTAAGTCTTAACATGATGTGGGTCGACCATAATTGCTTGCCGAAGACCCACACTGCGACAGAACCGCAGCAAGCTTAGCCGGCGCTGGCGACTCCACACGTTAAAATCACCGGCCACAATCAGCGGTCCTTTATGTTCTAGTATTTCTTCTTTGATAAGCTCTATTTCTTGTGAAAACTGGCGCGCACGAACAAAGTTAATCGCGTGGACATTGACGACCAGCAGTGAGCCGCCCTCTGCCAGCGAATGATGAGAGAGCATGTAACTTTTATGGGTTGCGAACATGCCTTCGCGCTTGCTGCTCAGTCGAGCCTGAGCTTCTTTAAACGCATAACCGCTTGCCGTAAGAACACCATACACAGAGCGCCGGGTTTGCATATTCGGCGCTACCGCATAAGACCAGCTCGGCAGCAGCCAATTATTTTTTGCACTCAGCTTCACCTCCTGAAGTAACAAAAACA
The DNA here is from genome assembly GCF_002383015.1 of Idiomarina sp. UBA4206. Classification (NCBI taxonomy): domain Bacteria; kingdom Pseudomonadati; phylum Pseudomonadota; class Gammaproteobacteria; order Alteromonadales; family Idiomarinaceae; genus Idiomarina; species Idiomarina sp. UBA4206. The sequence continues at coordinate 757 of NZ_DFTS01000073.1, read as the reverse complement.
AACTCGGATAGTCTGTTAAAACGCTTGCTAAGGTATGCTGAAAATCTGGCTTCTCGGTCAGTTTTTGCGTATTCCAACACAGCACGCCAAACTCTTCCCCATGATGAATAGGGTGTTTGTGAATAAACTGCTGAGGAAACAAAACTTTGGGTTTAAGCACTCATCCGCCTTTTAATGTTGTAGTGCGTTATTAATGTGCAGTGGCAAGCTGAGTTTAGCTGATGAAACGTTAGTCTGGAAATGTTCGGTCATAGAGGGGGAGGATGAAAAAAAGAAAGCTAACCAGATGATATGCGTGTTTTCCGTAAACCAACGAATTGAGAACGGCAGCGAAGCGCTTTGGTCTGTCATGCGC
>NZ_DFTS01000073.1:0-318 GCF_002383015.1 Idiomarina sp. UBA4206 | reverse complement strand
AAGCGCTTTGGTCTGTCATGCGCGGTAAGCTTGAGCGTGCTGTTGATGACAGCATACTTAAATAAACGAGTTAAACTGGGTTTGAAGGTTTCAAATGTCCAAAAGCGTTACGCAGGCCATTGGTAAGTCATGTAGAAGTAGAGGCCTTAAATGCTCATTCAGGAGATCTAAGCGGCGTTACTGCATACGTTACTTTAGAGCCCTGCTCTTTTGTCGGTCGGACTGCGGCTTGTGCGAGCTCTGTCGTTGGCAGATGCTCTGGTCAGCCCCCCCGTACCAGAGGATAACTGATCGTATTAATACCGAGCTACCCACTGC
>NZ_DFTS01000022.1:9807-19287 GCF_002383015.1 Idiomarina sp. UBA4206 | reverse complement strand
TGGGTTGCTCAGATTCAACCAGGTCGCGTTCTGTATGAAATGGACGGTGTTCCTGAAGAGTTGGCACGTGAAGCGTTCCGCCTGGCGGCGCGTAAACTGCCTTTCAAAACCACTTTTGTGACTCGGACGGTAATGTGATGAAAGCAAGTGAACTGAAAGATAAAACCGTTGAGCAGCTGCAGGAAGAATTGCTAGGCTTGCGTCGTGAGCAGTTCAATCTGCGTATGCAGGCGGCAACTGGTCAGCTGAATCAGACTCACATGATGAAACAAGTGCGTCGTGATATCGCACGTGTTAAAACCATCTTAAATGAGAAGGCAGGTGCGTAATGACTGATGAAAAACGTGTTCGTACTCTGCAAGGCAAAGTTGTCAGCGATAAGATGGATAAAACCATCACTGTAGCTGTTGAACGCCGTGTAAAACACCCGGTATACGGGAAGTACATCACGCGTACAACTAAAGTACATGCGCATGACGAAGAAAACCAGTGTAAAGCTGGCGACACCGTGATTGTTCGCGAAAGTCGTCCGCTGTCTAAGAATAAATCTTGGACTCTGGAAGAAATCGTAGAGCGTGCTACTGTTGTCTAAACGCAGATAACGAAGTAAAAAATACAAAGGCCTCCCTTGCGGAGGCCTTTTTTTTGATCTAAACCTTAATAGGTTGAGTACAAATATCTGAAATTAAATAATTTATTTTTATTAAAGAATTAATAATAAAAGCGCATATCAGTGCGTAATACTCAGAGGGAGTCAACCTATGTCAAAGAGCTTATTTTTTGCAGCTACGGTACTTGCAGCAAGTCCGGTGGTTGCCGCTCCACAGGAAAGTAACTCTGTCGAACAAGAGATACAAGCGCTTAAAGAGCGGTTGGCTCAATTGGAAAAGCGTTTAGCAGAAAAAGAAGAAAGTGAGAAAGAAGAAGAAATTGTTGTTGTCAAAGAACAAGATACTGAGGAAGAAACAACAGCTGATAAAAGTGATGGCAAGCGCAGAGTTGTCTATGACTCAGGTGTTCACGCTCGTTTAGATGAGTTGGAAAAAAGAACGGAAGAAAACGAAAATTGGCCAATAAAGGTTCATGGTGCGGTCCGTTTTCAGTATGAATACAATAATTACGATTCTGATAATGAAGACAGAATGGGTGATTTAGATTTCGATATTTTCCGGCTGAATTTTGATGGCGAAATGGGTGGAGTGATTTTATCTGCCGAATACCGTTGGTTCAATTATCAAGATGTCGTTAAACATGCCTGGTTTGGTTATGATTTTACTGACAAGCTTCAAGGCCAGGTTGGTGTCGTAAAAATACCTTTCGGTAATATGCCGTATAATTCCCACAGTTACTTTTTTAACACTACCTTTTATGTCGGTTTAGAAGATGAGCACGATAATGGACTTCGGTTTAAGTATCGGGGGGACGAATGGGATTTTGATTTAGCTTATCTTAAGTCTGATGAGCAAGGTGGTATCGATGGCTCAACCTCTGACAGAACCGCTCGCTATAATTACGATACAGTAGGTATTAGGCTGCCAGGACAGGGTGCCTATGATGAACCTGGATTGCCTATTGGAGAAAGTAATAGCTATGCATTCCGTACGGCTCGTAAGTTTAATTTCAGTGATGACGAAAACTTAGAGCTCGGTGTATCGGTTCAGGGGGGGAACTTATATTCAGGAACTGCAGGAGAAGGCTTTACCGCAGCACAACAATACGAAAACCAAAATGTCGGTAATCGTTTAGCATGGGCTGCTCACGGGGTTTATAATAACGGGCCATGGAATGTCCAGCTGCAGTATTCTGACTATGACTATGACTTGAAATTAGAAAACAGAGGCGTCTATATGGCTGCCTATGCTTATTACGACGCTATCCCAACCGAAGCTAAGCTTTATACCGCTAACGTGGCTTACACCTTACCTGTTGATATTGGTCCTATTACTAGCTTTACCTTTTATAATGACCACAGTTTAATGACGGATAAAATGGGTTATCAGGACGATACCTGGATGAATGTGTTGGGTGTCGCTGTAGCAGCCGGCGGGGGCTTTTACACTTACGTTGATTACGTAAAAGCGAAAAACCAACCCTTTATTGGAGGTAATACAGCGACAGACGGTGGGGAAGTCAATGACCGTTTCAATATTAACTTCGGGTATTATTTCTAAAAAGCCTTAAGCCTGTATAGAAAAATTGAAGACATGGTTCCCTGTTAGGGTTCCATGTCTTTTTCTTTGGGCAGTATATGTTCGTAAGAATCACCTTCCTGACGGAAATCTCTTGTGCGATTGAACATTTTTAGTTCCGTATGCAGAGCTGCTTTTGCCATAATATGTGCGCTGATAGGAGCCGTCAAAAACAAGAAAATGGCGATTAAAAGCTCATTAAAATTTGGTGTTCCCTGAGCTGCCGTAATGATGATAGTGGCAATAACAATACCGCCAATACCAATTGTCGTGTTCTTTGTTGGAGCGTGAAGTCTGGTAAAAAAGTCAGGTAATATAGCCAGACCGAGTGAGCCAATAAAAGCAAAGCAAGCGCCTAAAAGAATAAAAAAAGCAGCTAACCATTGCGACCATTCGGGTAATTGATTTAGTGCGTCCATAATTGTCTACCTTTATTCTATTAAGTCGCCGCGCAGTAAAAACTTACCAGCGGCGATGGTGCCAACAAAGCCAAACATGGCAATAAGCAGGGCGGCTTCAAAGTAGGTTTGGGTGTTCTGATACATTCCCAGCAGAAGTAATAAAGCCAGGGAGTTAATATAAATGGTATCTAATGCCAATATCCGGTCCGGTAAATCAGGGCCTTTAACCAGCCGCCAGAAGTTTAGCAACACCGATAAACTGAATAGCAAGAAGGCAATTTGCAGTACTGTCGTTAACATTTAAAAATCTCCTTCAGGCGTCGCTCGTAACGATTTCTAATGGTGTTTATGACTTCTTCGGGGTTTTCCTCAGAGAATGCATGAATAAGAATCCCTTTACGTCCACGAGTTATTTCGCAAGAAACAGTACCAGGCGTTAATGTGATTGTGCTGGCAAGAATAGTAACCGGTAGTTCCTCTTTCATATCCAGTGGAAAGACGAAAAGTGCCGGTTTTATTGAGCGAGGTTTTCCTATTATCATTCCTGCAATTTTAAAATTGGCGACGACAATGTCATTTAAAAGAATAAAGAAATAAACCAACGCTAAATCTGGGCGCTTAATGGTTGCGAATTTAGGCCATGCTGAGCGAAAAAGAAATGGAACAAACCACGCAAATATGGCGCCCAGCAATACGACTCCGGGAGCAATAGAGTTAAACAGTAGCATCCAGACAGCCAGTAAAAATACTGACAGCCAAGGTGTCGGGAAAAGTTTTTTCATGACGATTATTTCTCCCCTTCAGTTAGTACGCGTGATGGATACTGTTGTATATCATAAAGCTGCTCCGCGACATCAGTAGTGTAACTACGAATAGGGTTGGCAAAAATTGTCATGGTCAGTGACAGCGCAAGCAGCATGATGACTGCAGCGCGTTTGCCTAAAGGAGCCGATTGCTCATTAGGTTTGCCTGATAGCGTGTGCCAAAGCATCTTACTTCCCGCTCTGGTTACAGAAATAAGCATAATAAGGGTGGCGCCTAATACAGCCCCCCACAGCCAAAAGTTTGTTCCATTCGGACTGGCCGACTCTAATATAAAGAGCTTTCCAACAAAGCCGGACAGCGGTGGTAATCCGATAATTGCAATTGCTGCGACCAGGAACATGACAGAATAGGTTGAGTGATTTGCCATTTTCTTACCAGAGACAATGCGAGAGGCTGTTTTACCACGCTCAAATGCAATGAGATCAGCCAATAAGAACAACGCACCAGTAATAAAGGTCGAGTGTATTAAATAAAACAGCATTGCGCCGGTGGTGGCTATGTCATTTAAGCTGTATGTCGCTATAAGCGTGCCTATAGAAATGACGACCAAATAGGCGACTAATAACCTCAGGTCGCGTGCGCCAAGAATACCAATGGCTCCGGCCAACATGGTAATAAGACCCATAACCCATAACCAGTCATGGGCAATAAAAGCCAGTTCGTTTGCTTCGGGACCAAAAATAAGAGTGTAAACCCGAACGATAGCGTAGACCCCGACCTTCGTCATTATCGCAAACAACGCAGCTACCACTCCGGTGGTTGTAGAGTATGCCTGAGGCAACCAGAAATGCAGAGGTAAGATAGCTGCTTTTATTCCGAAAACGATTAATAGCATCATACCGCCGGCTTTCGCTAAAGCGGCTTGATCACCGGTTAACTGTTGAATTTGTGTGGCAAGGTCAGCCATATTCAGCGTACCAGTCACACCATACAACGTACCTATGCCTATTAAGAAAAGCGCAGAACCTAACAGGTTAAGCAGGACATAATGCAATGTGGTGCGTAAACGGAATTTTCCTCCTCCATGCATAAGTAATGCATACGAAGAAATTAAAAGCACCTCAAAAAATACGAATAAGTTGAAAATATCGCCCGTGGCAAAAGCCCCCATTATGCCCATAATCTGAAATTGGAATAGGGCCTGGAAATGGGAGCCGAGATTATCCTCAGCGTAGCAGCCATAAATCAGAACGGGCAGGGCTAATATCGCGGTTATCAGCATCATCAATGCACTGAGTTTGTCTACCATCAGGACAATGCCAAACGGCGCCGACCAGTTTCCCAGAGCATAAACAATCATTTGGTTCTGGTTAACCTGAATGAGTAACGCGATGCTTAGTACGAGCGTCAATATACTTGCCAGAAGACCAATAGCTCTTCTTTTGGGTTGAGGTCTATCTCCCCAAGGCAGAAGTTGTAAGAGTGCTGCAAAAAGCGGCACTAAAATCGGAAGTATCGCCAAATGTTGTTGCCACATTAGCGGTTGCCCTCCGTGCTGTTATCCTGCTGATTAACTTCGTCCGTTCCAATTTCTCCACGGGCGCGTACGGCTAAGATGATCGAATAAGCTGTCATTGCAAAACCGATAACAATAGCGGTAAGAACCAGAGCTTGAGGCAACGGATCTGCATAAGTTTCCTGGGTACCATAAATTGGTGCCCCGTCTATTGTGAGTCGTCCGGTGGAAAAGAGAAATAAATTAACAGCGTAAGAAAGCATAGTGATGCCCACGACCACAGGAAAAGAGCGGCCGCGTAAAATAAGGAAAACGCTGCATGCGGTCAAAACGCCAACGGTAACAGAGTATAAAGTTTCCATTAATGTCCCTCATGCGTTGGGCGATGACGCGTCGTCATCTTGCCAAAGTTACTTAAAATCATCATGGTTGCGCCGACAACAGTCAGGAAAACGCCCAAATCGAACAGTAAGGCTGTTGCAAATTCAAACTTACCAACCAACGGCCATTCTAAGTAGGTGAACCATGATGTCAGGAAGGGTTTATTAAACACCCAGCTACCAATACCCGTTAATGCCGCGGTCATTACACCAAATGACATAAGTGACTGGTAATTAACATTGAACCGTTCTTTTACCCAATCAACACCATTTGCGATGTATTGCAGGATCATGGCGGATGCGACAATAAGCCCGGCGATAAAGCCGCCACCGGGTAAGTTATGTCCTCTAAGGAAGATGTAGGCTGCAACGATCATCGCTATAGGCAGAATGATATTAGCTACCGTAGTTAACATCAGTGGGTGTTTGATACGATGCCAGGGGCGGCCATCGATATCGCTGGATGGCATAAAGGGCTTCAGTTTGTTTAAGAGTTTATGAATGCCGGCTGCTGCTATAGCCAGCACGGTAATTTCACCTAATGTATCGAAGCCACGGAAATCTACCAAAATAACATTAACCACGTTTGTTCCACCGCCACCGGATTTGGCATTGGCAAGGAAAAAGTCGGAAATGCTTTCAAACGGTGAGGTAAGAATGGCGAAGTTAAGTGTCGCGACAATACCACCAATAAAGCTGGCAATAATAATGTCTCTAAAAACGCGGTGTCCTGAGGAAGCCCGACTGGTTTTTTGTGGCATAAAGAATAGCGCCAGTATCATCAAAATAATGCTAACTACTTCCACGACTAACTGAGTCATTGCTAAATCGGGCGCCGAAAAATGCGCAAACGCCAGTGATACAACCAGGCCAACGACCGATAACATGCTTAGCATGACAAAACGGTTGCGGTGTAATGTTGCTGTTGCAAATGCCGCTCCAATAAGGACCAGAGCACCCACCATACTAACCATATCAACGGGCAGTTGCGGTTTGCCCCCGGTGACGACACTTAAATCACTTAATGACGGCAATAAGACAACAATGACACTGATAAGCACAAACGCAATATAACGCTGCAGCGAACCTGTATCTAACCGCTCATAGAAGTTTGCTGCGGCGTCCGACACTTTTTGAATAATGTGCTCAAAGTTGTGTTTCGCGTCCTGTCCGTCAAACTGTCGGTTGAAAGTAAATAGCTGGTCTCGCGCAAGGTAAATAAGGATTCCGCCGACAACCGCTACAGCACTCATGAGTAAAGGTATATTGAATCCGTGCCATAAAGACAATTTAACCTGAACAGGGGCGGCAGTAACTGCGGCTGCAGCCTGATCAAGTATGCCCGAAACCATTGTCATCGGAGCCAGCCCGATAGCGATACACAGTAAAGCCAGAACAACGACCGGAGCCGACATCATCCTTGGTGGGTCATGAGGCTTCTTTGGTAACTCTTTGTATTCACCGTTAAAGAAAACGTCATGGATAAAACGAATAGAGTAGGCTACGGAAAGCATCGCTCCGACTGTCGCCAGGATTGGAATAAACCAGGACAATCCGCCAAATAGGTGTTGTTGGAGTGCCTGATCAAGGAAGAGCTCTTTCGACATAAAGCCATTGAAAGGCGGAATGCCTGCCATAGAGGCAGCAACAATCATGGCCAATGTTGCGGTAATTGGCATCAGGCTCATTAAGCCTTGTAATTTGCGCATGTCACGCGTGCCTGATTCATGGTCAATAATACCGGCGGTCATGAATAGACCGGCTTTAAAACAAGCGTGATTAATAATGTGGAATAAGGCGGCTATGACAGCACCCTGCGTGCCAATGCCGAGTAACATACAAATGAGACCGAGATGACTCACGGTAGAGAATGCCAGTAGTCCTTTTAAGTCATGTTTTAGCAGCGCAAAGTAAGCACCTACTAACATGGTGATTAAGCCGGTTAAAGTTACTAGGGTAAACCAGAGCTCAGTCTCAGCTAATACCGGGTGAAAACGTGCCAGTAAAAAGATACCTGCCTTTACCATGGTAGCGGAGTGTAAGTATGCACTGACCGGAGTTGGGGCCGCCATAGCGTGTGGCAGCCAGAACTGAAAAGGGAACTGCGCTGACTTAGTGAAGGCGCCAAGTAAAACCAATATTAAAGCGGGGACATAATAGGCATGAGCCTTTATTTGTTCTGCCGCCGCAAAAATATCATCTAACTGATAACTGCCGGCGATATTGCCAATAATAAGCAAACCCGCCAATAAAGCGAGTCCGCCGGCTCCGGTCGTTGCCAGTGCCATTCGCGCACCGCGTCGGGCATCACTACTATGGAACCAGTAACCAATCAGTAGAAAGGAAGAAATACTGGTCAGTTCCCAAAACACCCACATTAATAAGATGTTGTCGGCCATAACGATGCCAAGCATCGATGACATGAATAACAATAAGCACGCATAAAAACGAGCTTCATCGTCTTCGCGACTTAAATAGTAGTGGGCGTATGTAATAATGAGTACGCCAATTCCTAAGATAAGCCCGACAAAGAGCAGAGAGAGTCCATCGAGCCGAACAGCAAAGTCGAGACCGATGCCGGGAAGCCACTCAACCATTTGTTTGGGGACATCACCAGCTAACGTTGCAGGTGCGTATTGAAATAAAACAATTAAGCACAGAACAGGAACCAGTAATGTAACTCCGGTTTTTACCGGTCGTGAAGCACGTTTAACCAATAGTGGTAAGAGCGCACCAAAAAATGGGGCAAAAATAATGAATAACAGATTCATACCATCGAAGTCCCAAGTCAGCTTGTGCTCTTTATATAAGGTGGATGTCGTAGAGCAACTTAAAGTATTGAATTTACCATTGGTTTTGTCGCAATCCAACTAAACTAAACCGTTATAGTCGTTAGTTCACCGTACACCTACGAAAAATTCTGAGATTACCCTACCACTCCTAAAATTTATCTGTTACACTTCGCGACCCTTTTTATAAGGGAAAAACCAAAGGCAGCACGACCCGAGAGGGTCTGTTTTTTTAACTAAGCGGGGCACTGAAATGATCCAAATGCAAACTACCCTGGACGTTGCCGATAACTCCGGCGCGCGCAGCGTACAATGTATTAAGGTTCTAGGTGGTTCGCACCGTCGCTACGCAAACATCGGCGATATCATCAAAGTTACTGTTAAGGAAGCAATTCCTCGCGGTAAGGTGAAGAAAGGCGATGTAGTGAATGCGGTGGTCGTTCGCACCAGAAAAGGCGTCCGTCGACAAGACGGGTCGGTCATCCGTTTTGACCGCAACGCGGCTGTGTTGTTGAATAACAACCAACAGCCCATTGGCACTCGTATTTTCGGGCCGGTAACTCGTGAACTGCGTTCAGAGCAGTTTATGAAGATTATCTCGCTGGCACCAGAAGTACTATAAGGAGTCAATTATGGCGGCAAAAATTAAACGTGATGACGAAGTAGTCGTCCTGGCAGGTAAGGACAAGGGCAAGCAAGGCAAAGTCCTGAAAGTTCTTACTGATAAAGATCGCGTGATCGTGGAAGGCGTCAACGTAGTCAAGAAACATCAGAAGCCAAATCCGGCTTTAGGTGAATCTGGCGGCATCGTTGAACAAGAAGCAGCCATCCACATTTCGAACGTAGCGATCCTTAACCCAGAGACAGGTAAAGCAGATCGTGTTGGATTTCGTATTGAAGATGGCAAGAAAGTTCGCTTCTTCAAATCGAACAACGCAATCATTTAATTCAAACTTGGAGTTTTACGATGGCGAAACTGCATGATTTTTATAGAGAATCGGTAGTTCCTGGACTGATGAAAGAGTTCAGCTACAACAGCGTCATGCAAGTCCCTCGGATTGAAAAAATCACCCTTAACATGGGTGTTGGTGAAGCTCTGGCTGACAAAAAAGTACTTGATAACGCAGTGGCGGACCTAGAGGCTATCTCTGGTCAAAAGCCAATTCGTACTGTGGCACGCAAGTCTGTCGCCGGTTTCAAAGTCCGTGAAGGCTTCCCGATTGGCTGTAAAGTAACTCTGCGCGGCGAGCGCATGTGGGACTTTTTGCAACGCTTAATTTCGATTGCAATCCCACGTATCCGTGACTTCCGTGGCCTGAACCCTAAATCGTTCGATGGTCGTGGTAATTACAGCATGGGTGTTCGTGAGCAGATCATCTTTCCGGAAGTCGACTATGACAAAGTCGACAAGGTACGTGGTCTGGATATCACCATTACCAC
>NZ_DFTS01000022.1:9388-9715 GCF_002383015.1 Idiomarina sp. UBA4206 | reverse complement strand
GGTCTGGATATCACCATTACCACTAATGCTGGCACAGATGACGAAGCTCGTGCTTTGCTAGCTGCCTTTAACTTCCCGTTCAGAAAGTAAGGTGTAGAGTTATGGCAAAACAGTCAATGAAAGCGCGTGACGTGAAGCGAGCTAAAATCGCTTCAAAATACGCAGAAAAACGCAACGCACTGAAAACGGTCATTAATGACCCTAAAGCATCAGACGAAGAGCGTTGGGAAGCCGTACTTAAGTTGCAACAGCTCCCACGTGATGCCAGTCCGACGCGTCAACGTAACCGTTGTCGTATAACTGGTCGTCCTCATGGTTTCCTTCGTA
>NZ_DFTS01000022.1:8527-9296 GCF_002383015.1 Idiomarina sp. UBA4206 | reverse complement strand
TGGTTTCCTTCGTAAATTCGGTATGAGCCGAATCAAGGTCCGTGAGATGGCGATGCGCGGTGAAATTCCTGGCTTGAAAAAAGCTAGCTGGTAAGCCACGAATCACGGGAGAAAGCAAATATGAGCATGCAAGATCCAATTGCGGATATGTTCACACGCATTCGCAACGCTCAAGGTGCTAACAAAGTAACGGTTAAAATGCCGTCTTCTAAGCAGAAAGTGGCGATTGCTCAAGTTCTGAAAGAAGAAGGTTTTATTACTGGTTACAGTGCCGAGAGTACTGTTAAACCTGAGCTTGAAGTCGAATTGAAATATTTCGAAGGCAAGCCAGTAATTGAAACAATCGAGCGCGTTAGTCGCCCCGGTCTGCGTATCTATAAGAAACGCAACGAGCTGCCTAACGTAATGGGTGGCCTTGGCATCGCAGTAGTTTCGACGTCTAAAGGCCTGATGACTGATCGTGCCGCTCGCCAAGCTGGTCTTGGTGGCGAAATTATCGGTTACGTAGCGTAATTAGGAGGTAGGAAATGTCACGTGTTGCTAAAGCACCCATTGAAATTCCTGCTGGCGTTGAAGTTACGCTAAATGGCCAGGAAGTCACGATTAAAGGTGCCCAGGGCTCACTGAGTCGTGTTGTAAACGATGCAGTTGAACTAGTGAAAGAAGACAGTGAGTTACGTACTAACGCCCGTGAAGGTGTTGCTAACTCAACTGCTCAAGCTGGTACGGCTCGTGCATTGTTGCAAAACATGGTGGTCGGAGTCACTAA
>NZ_DFTS01000022.1:8200-8462 GCF_002383015.1 Idiomarina sp. UBA4206 | reverse complement strand
ACATGGTGGTCGGAGTCACTAAAGGATTCGAACGTAAGTTACAGTTGATGGGTGTTGGTTACCGTGCGCAAGCACAAGGTAAAAAACTGAACCTGACGCTAGGCTTTTCGCATCCTGTGGAGTTCGAAATTCCAGAAGGAATTACAATCGATACTCCGACTCAGACTGAAGTCGTCGTTAAAGGTGCAGATAAGCAGTTAGTTGGTCAAGTTGCCGCTAACATTCGCGCATACCGTAAGCCAGAGCCTTATAAAGGCAAAGG
>NZ_DFTS01000022.1:7410-8051 GCF_002383015.1 Idiomarina sp. UBA4206 | reverse complement strand
CCAGAGCCTTATAAAGGCAAAGGCGTTCGTTATGCTGACGAGCAAGTGCGCCGTAAAGAAGCCAAGAAAAAGTAGGGTAATACGATGGACAATAAAGCAGCTCGCTTACGTCGTGCTACTCGCGCACGTAAACAAATTAAAGAGTTGGGTGCAAATCGCCTGGTCGTTCACCGTACACCACGGCATATTTACGCACAGTTGATCGCACCTAACGGTTCTGAAGTGCTGGCAGCCGCATCGACTGCAGAGAAAAGTGTTCGCGAAGGGCTTAAATCTACAGGTAATGTAGATGCAGCCAAAGTCGTGGGCAAAACTATCGCTGAACGAGCGATTGAAAAAGGCGTTAAAAGCGTTTCTTTCGATCGTAGTGGTTTTAAATACCACGGTCGCGTAGCCGCATTAGCGGACGCAGCTCGTGAAGCCGGACTTCAGTTCTAGGAGACGAACATGGCAAATGTAGAAGCTCAAACCGGTGAACTGATAGAAAAGTTGATCACAGTTAATCGTGTAGCAAAGGTTGTTAAAGGTGGTCGTATCTTTAGCTTCACTGCACTGACTGTGGTTGGCGACGGTAAAGGTAAAGTCGGTTTTGGTTATGGTAAAGCGCGTGAAGTACCCGCTGCTATTCAAAAAGCAATGGA
>NZ_DFTS01000022.1:3041-7351 GCF_002383015.1 Idiomarina sp. UBA4206 | reverse complement strand
GCTGCTATTCAAAAAGCAATGGAAAAAGCACGTCGCAATATGGTTACCGTTCAGCTGAAAGGCGACACTTTACAGCACCCTGTTAAAGGGCGTCATTCAGGTTCACAGGTATACATGCAACCTGCTTCAGAAGGTACGGGTATCATCGCTGGTGGTGCAATGCGTGCGGTTCTGGAAGTTTCAGGTGTACATAACGTGCTGTCAAAAGCATACGGTTCAACCAACCCAATCAACGTTGTTCGCGCGACTATCAAAGCGTTGAACGGCATGAAATCGCCGGAGCAAGTTGCGGCGAAGCGTGGATTGCGCGTTGACGAAATACTGGGGTAGTGAACAATGGCGAATAAGACAATCAAAGTAACACAGACGCGTAGCTCTATCGGCCGTTTGCCGAAGCATAAAGCTACACTACGTGGCTTGGGTCTCCGCCGCATTGGTCACACAGTAGAGTTGGAAGACACTGCTGCAGTCCGCGGTATGGTGAACCGAGTTAATTACATGGTTAAGGTGGAGGGATAAGCGATGGAACTTAATACTCTTGCTCCCGCACCTGGTGCAAAAAGCAGCAAAAAGCGCGTTGGACGCGGTATTGGTTCAGGTCTTGGAAAGACTGGTGGACGTGGCCACAAAGGGCAGAAATCTCGCTCTGGTGGTACTGTTAAGCCAGGTTTCGAGGGCGGACAAATGCCAATTCAACGTCGTCTGCCAAAATTTGGTTTTACTTCTCGCAAAGCAATGGTTACTGCGGAAGTAAACTTGGCAGAGATCGCGAAGGTTGACGGTGATACCGTTGAACTGGCGACTTTGAAAGCAGCAGGTCTCGTTCGTAAGAACGTACTACACGCTAAAGTCATCAAATCTGGTGAGTTAAGTCGTGCTGTGACTGTAAAAGGTCTGAAAGTCACCAAAGGCGCTCGCGAAGCTATTGAAGCTGCTGGCGGCAAAATCGAAGGATAGAGCAAATGGCTAAACCAGGATTGGAATCAAATCGAGCGCAAGGTGGCTTGTCGGAACTTAAGCGTCGCCTGTTGTTTGTGTTAGGAGCGATTATCGTTTTCCGAGCGGGCTCCTTTGTGCCTATTCCTGGTATTGATGCCGCTGTATTAGCTCAGCTATTCGAGCAGCAGAAAGATACCATCGTTGCTATGTTTAACATGTTCAGCGGTGGTGCCTTGGAGCGCGCTTCAGTATTTGCATTAGGTATTATGCCGTATATTTCGGCTTCGATTATTATGCAGTTGGCAAGTGTGGTTCATCCACGCCTGGCCGAGCTTAAGAAAGAAGGTGAATCTGGTCGTCGTAAGATAAACCAGTATACGCGGTGGGGTACTTTAATACTGGCTACGTTCCAGTCGATTGGTATAGCTACTGGCTTACCAAACTTAATGCCAGGACTCGTAATAGACCCTGGTTTCGGCTTCTATTTCACTGCTATTGTGAGCTTAGTCACAGGGACAATGTTCCTTATGTGGTTGGGTGAACAAATTACTGAGCGTGGTATAGGCAACGGTATCTCTATCCTGATCTTTGTGGGTATTGTTGCAGGATTACCTTCCGCTATCGGCCAAACGGCCGAACAAGCGCGTCAAGGTGACTTGCACTTGTTATTGTTATTGCTAATTGGTGTTGTGGTTATTGCAGTAACCTACTTCGTTGTTTTTGTTGAACGTGGTCAACGTCGTATCGTCGTTAACTACGCCAAGCGTCAACAGGGTCGTAAGGTATTCGCTGCACAAAGCACTCACTTGCCATTGAAAGTGAATATGGCAGGTGTTATTCCACCAATTTTCGCGTCGAGTATTATTTTATTTCCGGGTACCATTGCCACTTGGTTTGGCTCTGGTGAAGGTGCGGTTGCAGACTTTTTGCAACAAGTATCAATGACATTGTCTCCCGGTCAGCCGTTATATGTGTTATTGTACGCGGCTGCGATAATCTTCTTCTGTTTCTTCTATACAGCGTTGGTATTTAACCCTCGCGAAACAGCGGATAACTTGAAGAAGTCAGGTGCGTTTATCCCGGGTATACGCCCAGGTGAGCAAACCTCGAGATATATCGATAAAGTAATGACGCGCTTGACATTAGCAGGCGCACTGTACATTACCTTTGTCTGTTTGGTTCCGGAGTTCATGATGATTGCATGGAATGTGCAATTCTACTTCGGCGGTACATCATTATTGATTATCGTTGTTGTTATCATGGACTTTATGGCACAGGTTCAGACTCATATGATGTCGCATCAATATGACTCTGTCCTGAAAAAAGCCAATCTCAAAGGCTACGGCCGGTAAGATTGGGTAGAACGGAGAGTAGCAATGAAAGTTCGTGCTTCCGTGAAGAAAATCTGTCGTAACTGCAAAATCATCAAGCGTAACGGTGTAGTTCGCGTTATTTGCACTGATGCTAAGCATAAACAACGACAAGGTTGATTCGAAGGAAAGGCTAGCGGCTTAACAGCCGCGGCCTTTGAAGTATTTGCAATTCGGCAATCGGTTGAGTATCCTAACGGGCTTTTCAACTGAAGCCTACAAATTAAAGGAGACGTGTTAGTGGCCCGTATCGCTGGCATTAACGTTCCTGACAATAAGCATGCAGTCATTGCCTTGACTGCAATCTACGGTGTTGGCCGTACTCGTTCACAGCAGATTCTTGCTGCAACGGGTATTGCTGAAGACACTAAGATTGGTTCATTGTCAGAAGACAAACTGGACGCGCTTCGTGACGCAGTATCAAAGTTCGCAGTAGAAGGCGATCTGCGTCGTGAAGTATCTATGAACATTAAACGTTTGATGGACCTCGGGTGTTTCCGTGGACTTCGTCATCGTCGTAGCTTACCTCTACGTGGGCAGCGCACTAAAACAAATGCGCGCACTCGTAAAGGTCCGCGCAAACCAATTAAGAAATAGGGGGATTGAGTAATGGCTAAAACACCAACTCGCTCTCGAAAGCGCGTTAAAAAGCAGGTCGCCGATGGCATGGCTCACGTACATGCATCTTTCAACAACACCATTATTACCATTACTGATCGCCAGGGTAACGCATTAGCGTGGGCTACCGCAGGTGGATCGGGCTTCCGTGGTTCACGGAAATCAACGCCGTTCGCAGCACAGGTTGCAGCAGAACGAGCAGGTGAAATGGCGAAGGAATACGGACTGAAAAACCTGGAAGTATTTGTGAATGGTCCAGGCCCAGGTCGTGAATCATCGATTCGTGCCCTGAACGCCGTTGGTTACAAAATCACAAATATTACCGATGTGACACCGATTCCTCACAACGGTTGTCGTCCGCCTAAGAAACGTCGCGTTTAAGGCGTGAATCGATAGTTGGAGAAAGATCATGGCAAGATATTTGGGTCCTAAGCTCAAGCTGAGCCGTCGCGAAGGAACAGATTTGTTCCTGAAAAGCGGCGTTCGCGCAATCGATTCTAAATGTAAGATCGAGACTGCACCAGGACAACACGGCGCGCGTCGCGGCCGTTTGTCAGACTACGGTGTTCAGTTGCGTGAGAAACAGAAAGTTCGTCGTATCTACGGCGTTCTCGAGAAGCAGTTCCGCAACTATTACAAAGAGGCCGCCCGAGGCAAAGGTGCAACTGGTGAAAACCTGCTGCAACTGCTGGAAGGTCGTCTCGATAACGTTGTATACCGCATGGGCTTTGGTTCTACCCGTGCAGAAGCCCGTCAGCTCGTCTCTCACAAGGCGATCCTGGTCAACGACAAGACGGTTAATATTCCGTCCTACCAGGTCCGGCCGGGTGATGTTGTGAGCGTGCGTGAAAAGGCGAAGAACCAGCTGCGTGTGAAAGGCGCACTGGATCTGTCTGCAAGCCGTGCACCGGTGAGCTGGGTAGAGGTCGACGCCANNCAAAGAAGCTGCACGACTGAAAGGCAATACCGGTGAGAACCTGTTGCAGTTGCTGGAACAGCGCTTGGATAACGTAGTGTATCGCATGGGTTTTGCGTCAACACGCGCAGAAGCTCGTCAGCTGGTCAGTCACAAAGCAGTTGTTGTGAATGGTCAGGTAGTGAACATTCCATCGTTCAAGGTTCGTCCTGAAGATGTCGTTTCTGTTCGCGAAAAAGCGAAAAAGCAGGCACGTATCGGAGCAGCACTGGAGCTTGCAGAACAACGCGAGAAGCCAGTCTGGATAGAAGTAGACAACAGCAAATTGGAAGGTGAATTTAAACGTCTTCCAGAACGTAGCGACTTGTCTGCTGAAATTAACGAACAGTTGATCGTAGAGCTTTACTCTAAGTAAAGCTTAAGCATAGAGAGAGGACACAATGCAGGGTTCTGTTACCGAATTCCTC
>NZ_DFTS01000022.1:1824-2902 GCF_002383015.1 Idiomarina sp. UBA4206 | reverse complement strand
AGCCGAGGTTAGTCGACATCGAGCAAATCAGCCCGACTCATGCCAAGGTGACACTGGAGCCTCTGGAACGCGGCTTTGGTTATACACTGGGTAATGCGTTACGTCGCATTTTACTGTCGTCAATGCCAGGCTGTGCAGTGACTGAGGTTGAAATCGATGGCGTGCTGCACGAATACAGCAGCAAAGAGGGCGTTCAGGAAGATGTCATTGAAGTTTTGTTAAACCTGAAAGGGCTGGCTGTCAGCATTGAAGGTAAAGATGAAGCGACTCTGACTTTGAATAAATCCGGAGCAGGTCCTGTAACAGCAGGCGATTTCACGCACGATGGTGATGTTGAGATCGTTAATCCTGAGCACGTTATCTGTCATTTGACAGGCGACTATGAACTCGTTATGCGAGTTAAAGTTGAACGTGGTCGCGGTTACGTGCCTGCGGCATCACGTCAGTCCGCTGATGATGATGAACGTCCAATCGGTCGTCTACTTGTCGACGCGTCGTTCAGCCCGGTTGAGCGCATTGCATATTCTGTAGATGCGGCACGTGTTGAGCAGCGCACCGACTTAGATAAGCTGGTTATCGAAATGGAAACCAATGGTACATTGGATCCAGAAGAAGCAATCCGCCGTGCAGCAACAATTTTAGCTGAGCAGCTGGATGCCTTCGTTGAACTTCGTGATATCAGCGAACCGGAAGAGAAAGAAGAGAAACCGGAGTTTGATCCGATTCTTCTTCGTCCGGTAGACGACTTGGAATTGACTGTTCGATCTGCGAACTGCTTAAAAGCAGAAGCGATTCAGTACATTGGTGACTTAGTACAACGGACTGAGGTCGAGTTGTTAAAAACTCCGAACTTAGGTAAAAAGTCGTTGACTGAAATCAAAGACGTGTTGGCTTCACGTGGTTTGTCTCTTGGCATGCGCCTTGAGAACTGGCCACCAGCTAGCTTAATTGATAACGACTAAGGTCACCTTAGTAATAGATTTACTGAGAAGGGTATAGGTATGCGCCATCGTAAGAGTGGTCGTCAACTAAATCGAAACAGCAGCCATCGTCAGGCAATGTTCCGCAACATGGCAAG
>NZ_DFTS01000022.1:1443-1679 GCF_002383015.1 Idiomarina sp. UBA4206 | reverse complement strand
ATGTTCCGCAACATGGCAAGCTCTTTGGTGCGTCATGAGATCATCAAGACGACTTTGCCAAAAGCAAAAGAGTTACGTCGCGTTGTTGAGCCGTTGATCACAATGGCAAAACAAGACAGCGTAGCAAATCGTCGTCTGGCGTTCGCACGCACACGTGACAAAGAAGTTGTTGGCAAGCTGTTTAATGAGTTAGGTCCGCGTTATGAAGAACGCCCAGGTGGTTACACTCGTATTAT
>NZ_DFTS01000022.1:0-1350 GCF_002383015.1 Idiomarina sp. UBA4206 | reverse complement strand
CCAGGTGGTTACACTCGTATTATGAAGTGTGGCTTCCGTACAGGTGATAACGCACCAATGGCTTACATTGAATTAGTTGGTCGCCCAGAAGTAGAAGAAGTTGAAGAAGTAGCGGAAGAAGTTACTGAGTAAACTGATTCAGAAAGTTAAAAAGCCGACTGTACGCAGTCGGCTTTTTTGTTTTTGGAATTGCGATTTTTTTTAGTTTAGCTTCTCGTCAAAGATTTTCGCTAACGTCTCCTTTTCTAAATACCCTTCATTAACCAGCCACTCAAGTTCTTTACGGCTTACTCCCGACTGCTTTGCTTCTAAAGTAAGCAATCTCCACTCTTCCTTATTCAAACTGTAGTTCTGCTTTTCTTTATCAGTGCCGACAAAGAAGTCTTTTAACACAGAGACTAGTGCCGTAGCTGTGTCTGGCAGTGCTTTAATAGATTCGGTTATTGAGGAGAGTATAGAGTTAGGTGCTTCCTTTGCCGCAGTTCGCAAAACGGATTCGGTGAAGTCTGGGTGTGATGCCACTGCTTTTCGTATAATTATGTCTGCTTGCCCAGGTTCTCGTTTGAGAGCAATACTAATGATGTCGTCGATATAAGCCGGTTCGGTTTGAATAGCCGATTCGACGATAGCGTCACACAAGTCAGGGTAGCGCTGAATAGCTATGTCGACCACGCTGTAGGTAACAGCGGGTTCCGCCTGCATCGCAGCAACGACAATGGCTTTAACTCGATTTTCCCTCGCATCAAATGCTGCATCAACAATATAGCTGGCGTGCTCAGGGTAATGGTTAATTAAAATGCGGACTGTGCGCATAATCGAGAAATTTTTGTTTAGGTGGTTATCAATGATATTTCGGTAGGTACTTTTTAACTCGGACTCTGAACTTGTTGTGTTGCTATCAAGAGTGATAGCACTGCTCGTTCGTATTGCGCTCGGATTTAGAGTTGCCACAAGTAAACAGGTAAACGTAATTAATTTCCAGCGCATATAATCGAAGCCCCTAAATTGAGTCCATTTATTATTTGAGACTTTAATATAACAACAGTTCAAATAAAGCACAAAAAAACAACAAAATAGATTTAAAATCGTTCAATAATAAGGGGTTTTAAAGTAGTTAGTTTGTTTTTTAGTCAGTTGATGTTTGAGATCAAAAAAAGATCTTGAAAGGCTCAGAGAGATCACTATAATTCGCCGCCGTTGTCATGAGTTATCCGGAAGGGATTCAGGCAACGGCGTTTTGTTTCAGCCGGGCTGAAAAAAGCCGCTAAAAAGTGGTTGACGAAACGACTGGGAAGTGTAGAATACGCCTCCCTGCTTCGAAAGAAGCAACGCTCTTTAACAATACTATCA
>NZ_DFTS01000013.1:28186-28433 GCF_002383015.1 Idiomarina sp. UBA4206 | reverse complement strand
AGAAGTTCCAGTACGTGGCGTACCGACTTATGCTCGGTAATGGGGCGGCGCGAATGACTGGCTTGTATTGGAAGGCTGCTGACCTCCTCGCGGCTGATGTCATCCGATAACTCCAGATGAGAAGCGCCCGGGCGTTCGTCCTCAGCGCGACGGAAAGCTTCGCGTATGTGCGCCGGAATGCTGCTGGCGCTAATAATCGCCTGGGTGTATTTGGTAATGGGGGTCATCATGTCGACCACATCAATGA
>NZ_DFTS01000013.1:25368-28089 GCF_002383015.1 Idiomarina sp. UBA4206 | reverse complement strand
ATCATGTCGACCACATCAATGATTTGGAATTGACCCTGATGACGCTCCTTTATGGGTTTTTGTCCGGTAACCACAACCATGGGCATAGCGCCAAGCTGAGCATAGGCCACAGGGGTAACCAGATTCGTTGCACCCGGCCCCAGGGTTGATAGACACACGCCGGGCTTTCCGGTCAGGCGACCGTATGTGGCAGCCATAAAGCCAGCGCCCTGTTCATGCCGGGTTAAAATAAGTTCGATATCAGACTTTGATAGGGACTCAAGTAAGTCCAGGTTTTCTTCGCCGGGAATGCCGAAAATGTACTTCACACCCTCGTTTTCAAGTGCTTTTACGAATAAATCGGATGCTTTCACTTCGCTTTC
The DNA here is from genome assembly GCF_002383015.1 of Idiomarina sp. UBA4206. Taxonomy (NCBI): domain Bacteria; kingdom Pseudomonadati; phylum Pseudomonadota; class Gammaproteobacteria; order Alteromonadales; family Idiomarinaceae; genus Idiomarina; species Idiomarina sp. UBA4206. Next base: position 27,727 of record NZ_DFTS01000013.1, on the reverse strand, counting down.
TCCTTGCGTTAAAGAATCTTCTAGTTAGGCCTACGTAAAGGATAGGAGAGATGATCAAAAAAATCCGCAATCAGCACTAACTGATTGCGGATTTTACAGTCTTTTAAAACTGAGTTCTTAGAACGAGTAACTGACTTTTGAGTAAACAAAGCGGCCACGAGGGTTGTGAACGCTTGGTGCATACCCGTAAAGGTCATTGTTAAACGCTTCCGGTGGCTCTTCGTCGAACAGGTTGGTGGTACCTATCGTCAAACGAAGTTCCGAGGTGACATCGTAGTATGCTTGTAAATCAACCAGTAGCTGCTTATCAACCATACGCGCTTCGCTGGATTCGACGTTTGCCGGTGCCTGATAATCTTCAAACTCACCAATGTAGTTCAGATTGAGGTTAACACCTAAAGCATCACGTCCCCATTCTGCACGGGCTGTCCAGCGGTGCTCCGGATACTCGTACTCGCCGGCATAGTCGATACCGTCTTTCTCGAACTTGCTCATGTAAGACCAATCAAGACCTAAACGAACATCGCCAATGTCTTGTAGTTGCCAGTTATAGTTTGCTGAAAAATCAACCCCTGCAGCTTCCTGACTGGAAAGGTTAACGTAGGTGTTGTAAAGAACAGCCAACTCACCCAGCTCATCTCCTGGTAGTGGGTCGCGGCGCTCACAGACCTCGCTGTCCTGGTCGTTACAGTGCTCGTTGTAAACGTTCTCAAAGTCGTTTTGAACAATTTTGTTATCTTGTTCAATTGACCAGTAATCAGCAGAGATATCAAACGCGTCAGTGACCTGCCAAATACCACCAATATTATAGCTTGATGACTCTTCTGGCTGCAGGTCTTCAGAGCCGGAGAATACAATGGTGTAATCCAGTGGTACACAGCTTTCGCCATCGGTTTCGCAACGATACTCATCAACAAAGAAAGTTGAAACCTGCGATGGACCCAGACCAATTTGTGCCAGTGACGGAGCACGGAAACCTTCGCCGTATGATGCACGTAAAGTCACATCTTCAGTCGGACGCCATTGTAATTTAAACTGTGGGTTGAAGGTTGAGCCAAAGTCACTGTAGTCATCGTAACGACCGGCAACAGTTGCTTCTAACTGGTCAGTAATTGGAATGAGAAACTCGACATAAGCTGCCCACTGGTCGCGTTCAGCTTCGGCCTGCACCGATTCGGTACCAAAGATAAGACCACGCTGGAACTGATCATCCGGTTGGTCAAATACGTCTTCTTCACGGTATTCAAGACCCGCTGCCATGGAGACCCAATGCTCACCCAATTGGAACGCTTCGCCGGCGATACTGGCATCAACTGCGGTCAGGTGGGATTCACCCCGGCGTACCAGTGACGTCGTAATGTCATTAATGACTTCAGGGTCGTTGATGGTGCCGCCAAATGGATTGTAGTTGCCAGCGTTAATTTGCTCCTGCAAAAAGTCAGTACGTACCCATCCTTGCTCACGTGAACCCGTTTGCATTCCTTCGCTGCGGCCTTTTTGGTAAGAGACATCCCAGACCCAGCCGTCTAAGTCTCCGCGTAAGCCTGCAATAAAACGTAAAGTGTCGGATTCAACATCCCAAATACGGGGACCGGCATCTACTGTCCGGAAAAAGTTGATATCGACACGCTCGCCCCAAGGGTTGTTAGGGTGGTCAGCCGGTACATAGAGTCCGGCATCGGCGTCTAACGGAGTCGGTGCGCCGCCGGCTTTTGAACGGTTATGCTGAGCGGCAACTTCAATATAGCCCTCAACGTCTCGTGAGAACTCTTTACGAGACTGAATAATGGCACCTACACGTTCAGCTTCCGGGAAAATTTGCGCATACGGACCATAGTCAAATACACAGCGTGTTCCAACCAGTGAATCTTCCGGGCAGTCCGGATCGGGCCGTTCTTCACCGTCAACAATAAAGCTTCCCGGAAAGCCTCGTGATGAGCGAAAGTCATTACCGCCCCATGGACTTTGGTTCGCTGTGCCGTTACGACCAAACTCGGCACCTGTAATCGAGGTGTTTTTCCAGTAATCCAGAATCATGGTGGTATTGCTGTCGTCTCCACCCGTGCCCCAGACCAGACTCATACTGGTTTCTTCGTAGTTAGCATCACCGGTTGTTCCACCGTGGCTGGCGGTTAATTCTGTACCGACAAAGTCATCTCTTAAAATAATATTAACGACACCAGCTACGGCGTCAGAACCGTAAATAGCGGAAGCACCGTCTTTCAGAATATCGATGCGTTCAATCGCCGCTACGGGAATTGAGTTAATGTCGACAAATGAATTTGCTACGCCTTCGGCAAAGGAAGAAACCGCTACACGACGGCCGTTAAGCAAGACCAGTGTTGAGTCGGCACCAAAG
>NZ_DFTS01000013.1:23667-25273 GCF_002383015.1 Idiomarina sp. UBA4206 | reverse complement strand
CCTGAGTCGGCACCAAAGCCACGCAAGCTAATTGCAGCAGCGCCGTTCGCGGTAGTGTCCTGGCTATTGCCCTGAGTTGAGAAGGTTCCCACACCGGCCGAAGGTAAGCGCTCTAAGAGTTGCTGTAGGTTGTTAAAACCTGAGGCTTCAATGCTTTCTCTGTCAATAACTTCGACAGGAGAAGCGCCTTCCATATCGGTTCGTGAGATTCTGGAGCCTGTGACCTGAATGCGTTCAAGAGCGTCATCTTCTGCCTGATTCTCTTGATCCTGCGCAAAGCTGACCGGTGACGCGAATGCGGCTCCTATTGCTAATGCACATAGCGAGTATTTAAAGTTTGTTTTCATTATTATGTTCCCCCCCGGGAGTTTTTATCGATTTTGTGTGTTAAATCAACAACACAGCATCTTTTGTTACATTAAATCAACATATGATCAAGACAATATAGTGTAAAAGTTTGAAAAAAATCGAAAGCTTGATGCTAAATGGATTAAGTGAGGGGAAGCTGTTTAAACTTTAAATGAAAAAGCCCGCGACTCAGAAAGAGCCGCGGGCTTTGTATTAAATGGAACTAACGATTAAGAGTTTTCTTCACCTGTCATTTCTTCTAAGCGTGCACGTAACTCTTCGTCGTTTTGTGCTTGCTGAATAATCATGTTGTATTCTTGCGGAGTAAGGCCTGCATCTTCAACGGCTGCAATCATTTCTTCCTGTGCAGACTGCTGAATTTCACGAGCCTCTTCCTGGTTCTCAGCTTGCTGGAACTGGTCACGGTATTTTTCAGTAACACCCTGAACGTCTTCCATAGCGGTTACAAATTTAACCAGCATACCTTCAGTGATTTCCTGAGTTTGCTGCTGCTGAGCCATAGGATCCTGCGATTGCTGCTGTTGAGCCATTGCCGCAGTACTACCCAGTGCGAATACAGTTGCTAATGCGATAATTGTCTTTTGCATGATAATCTCCTAATTGAATTTATCAGTTTTTATTAACACTCTAACTAAAGCGAAGACTGTGCCAACTTTTTAATTTGTTGATTTTAATATACTTTTAGTATTTTTCAGTTAGCGCTCAGAAAGTCAGCCCAAAAATGTGTATCCTTAGTACACAGTCAAAGGAGGCAGTGTGACAAAAAGATACAGTTGGCCACTATCCAGCCTGCAACGAAGGCTTTTAATGTATGTTGTCGTGCCTATGTTATTGATTTCGGGCGTGGCGATAAGTGTTGGACTGCAGGTTGCATCTGACGAAGCCAATGAGCGTTTAAAAAGTGACTTAGAGCTGCTGGGACGGGCCATTAGCTTACCCATAAGCGATGCACTACTTAATAACGACTTAGCAACGGTTCAGGCTAACCTGGATTCAGTCTTCAATATTGGCCGGGTATACGGGGCATCGGTATACAATGTGTATGGTCAGCAAGTCGCAGAAGCCGGTATCACCGAAACCGATTTGAGCAACAGCCAGCTCGCACTGGAAACTGTTCAGACGGGGGTGAAGCAAGACGACTACCGCCGTGTTGAAGGCCGCGATGTTTTCTCTCAATTTCTTCCTATTGTTGATCGTGGCGGCCGCATTATAGGTTTATTACAAATAAACCGGCGGT
>NZ_DFTS01000013.1:21882-23554 GCF_002383015.1 Idiomarina sp. UBA4206 | reverse complement strand
AGCCAGTGACTTCGATGAGTCTTTTGAAACGCTGAGTCAGTATGCCTGGCTGAGCTGGGCTGCATTTGGCCTGATCACTATTGCGGTATTGGTATTTGGGCATTATCGCGGTGTTGGGCGACATGTGGTGGCACTAAAAGACGCAATGCTGCAAGTCGCAAAAGGAAATCGAAGCACTCGAGTGACACCCGCCGGGCCTTCGGAGCTTCAGGATGTTGCCCTGGGGTTTAACCGGATGCTGGATAGCATTACTGAAGCGGAGCAGGAGTTAGAACAGCGACGTGAGCACGAAGCGTCGTTGCAGCGAGCGTTGCGGGAACAGGAAAAAATGGCAGCTATTGGCAGTGTAGCCAGCGGTGTTGCCCATGAGTTAGGAGCGCCGCTTACTGTTATTGATGGACGCGCCAGTCGATTATTACGTAACCATAAAGACGATGACAGCCAGCGACAACTTAAGGCCGTCAGAGGCCAGGTACAAAGGCTTACCGGACTGGTGAATCAATTGCTGGCATTTTCAAGAACGCCGGTGCAGCAAAGAGAAAGCATTTCCCTGCGAGATCTGATAACAACGGCAATGACCAGCATTGAGTTTGAACAGGATAAAGGTTCTGCCAGAGTGGTAGTTAAAGAGCTTGTCGATGTCATTCTTAAAGTTGACATAAAGCGACTGGAACTGGCCTTAGTAAACGTACTGCGCAATGGCTTGCAGGCCGCTGAATCTGAGGTTGCTGTCGCGGCTGAGTACGCTAATGACGGAGTCGTCATTACCATAGATGATGACGGAGAAGGTTTACCTGATGCGATGAAAGATAAAGCATTACAGCCGTTCGAAACCAATAAGCCACAAGGTAAAGGGACGGGTCTGGGTTTGACCATAGTTAAGCACGTATTGAATGATCATGGTGGTGAATTGTCTTTGACCAATAACCCAAATGGCGGTTGTCGGGTTATTTTGAGTTTACCGGCACAATGCGTTCGGCAAGCGGTTAAAAACGGAGGCAGTAAATGACAGCAGCAAAAGCCATGATAGGTGTAATTGAGGATGATCCGGCTCTACAGGAACTGCTTGTTGAAGAGCTTGAAGCTGAAGGCTATCAAGTAAATGCCTGGGGCAGTGTTGAAGGCTTTAAAAAAGCCGCTGCAACTCTGGACTTGGTCATTAGTGATATTCGCTTGCCGGGTCAGTCCGGGCTGTCACTTTTAGACAGCCTGAAAAATGAAGACAACGCTCCGGCACTGTTATTAATTACGGCTTTTGGCACGGTTGATCAGGCGGTTGATGCGTTAAAGCAGGGCGCGGATGACTTTCTGACCAAGCCTTTAGATGTTGAACATTTATTGCTAAGTGTACAACGTATTCTTGAGCATCGCTCGTTGCAGCGGGAGCTAAAGCGCTACCGTCAGCAGCAAAAAGGACCGGGTGGTTTAGTCGGGCAGAGTCCGTCAATGCGCAAGCTTTATGATCAAATAGAACGTATTGCGCCAGCTGACGGAAGCGTTCTGATCACCGGCGAAAGTGGGACCGGTAAAGAGCTGGTGGCGAAGGCGCTGCATCAGTTAAGTGACCGCGCTGAACAAAGCTTTCAGGCGGTAAACTGCGCCGGCATTCCGGCCGATTTAATGGAAAGTGAATTTTTCGGCCATGCAGCCGGGGCTTTTACCGGCGCGCAGA
>NZ_DFTS01000013.1:20575-21692 GCF_002383015.1 Idiomarina sp. UBA4206 | reverse complement strand
AAAGGTACCATCCGCGCGGTGGGCAGCGACGAAGAAGAAACGGTTAATGTCCGGATCCTGGCTGCGACTCACCAGGACTTAGAAAAGCAGGTTGAAGACGGGCGCTTCCGGCAGGACTTATTTTATCGGCTGGAAACCTTTAGTCTGCGAGTGCCTCCTTTACGCGAGCGCGGTGAAGACATTGAACGTCTCGCCAACCACTTTTTACAGCAGTTGCAGAAGAGCAGCGACAAAGCGGTTCAGAGTATTTCACCGGCTGCGCTCGAACAGCTTTATCGCTATCGCTTTCCTGGTAATGTCCGCGAACTGCAAAATGCGATAGAGCGTGCTTTTACCTTTTCCAGAGACGACAAAATAGCGGTTGAAGATTTACCGCAAAGAATTCTGGAGAGTGAGCATGAACCCGAAGTGGAGTATGCCGCAGAGTGGCCAACTCTGGACGAGTATCAAAACCAATACATACGCAAAGTGCTGGTGCACGCAGAGGGTAATAAATCGAAAGCGGCTGAAATTCTTGGGGTAACCCGGCGTACCTTGTACCGCTGGCTTGAGCAGCATGGTGAGTGATCAAACTGGCGTTTTACTGCGTAGTCTATAATAAGTTTTTGACTCATTTAACGGGAGTGCTAAGTGAAAGTATTAATGGTATTAACCTCACACGATAAACTCGGTGACACAGACCATAAGACAGGTTTCTGGGTAGAAGAATTTGCGGCCCCGTACTACGTTTTTGCAGACGCGGGCGTGGATGTTACTTTGGCATCGCCAAAAGGTGGTAAGCCACCCATCGATCCAAACAGCACTTCCCCTGACGCTCAAACGGAAGCGACGAAGCGCTTTGACAACGACACAACAGCACAGCAGAAACTCGAGACGACCTGCAAGCTGGATGAAGTTGATCCGGAAAGTTTTGATGCGATTTTCTATCCTGGTGGTCACGGACCTTTATGGGATTTAACGAACGACGAGCATTCAATTAAGCTCATTGAGCACTTCTGGAGTAAAGGTAAGCCGGTTTCCGCTGTTTGCCATGCTCCTGCGGTATTACTGAATGCAAAAACGCCGTGTGGCGACCCTATTGTTCAGGGCCGCACAGTAACGGGCTTTAGTAACAGCG
>NZ_DFTS01000013.1:19529-20483 GCF_002383015.1 Idiomarina sp. UBA4206 | reverse complement strand
GCCTATGCCGTTCAGGACGGCATGTTAATTACAGGCCAGAACCCTGCATCATCAGAGCAGACGGCACAGCGCCTGCTCGATGTACTCAGAGCCAGCCTGTAATTTGCCTTAAAAGCGTCGGCGCCAACTGATGCCGACGCTAGCCTGCCTTCCTACTGCAGGCTCAAATGAACGTCCGCTTCCCTGGTTAACAACAACAGCACCGACGTAGTCTTTGTCCGTAATATTGTCGACCCTGGCCCACACGTCCAGCTCGCTTTTTGCCCACTGCCAGTCGCGGCTTATTGCTATATCCCATGTCGTATAAGACGGTGCAAAGGTATCGTTTTGATCATTAAGTGGCGTTTCATCTCTATACTGCCCCGCTAGCTGAACCAGCCATTGCTCTGCGGGCTGCCAGTTCAGCCGCAAGTACCCCTGGCTTTTCGCTACGCCGGGTAATTGATTCCCCTGTAACGGGCCATCATCAAAGCTAGCGTCTATATAGCTGTATGACAGCAGCAAGTTGAGCTGCCGCGTTAGTTCGCCATTAATGCTCAGTTCAGCCCCTTCGCGCGTTGTTTCTGAGGCATTACGGTAGGTAGTACGCCCATCGTTTGACTGGTCTACGAGAATTTCGTCTTCGCTTTCAATACCAAAGAAAGCGAAATGCAGACGCCAGTCGTTATCGAGTTGATGTTTAATACCCCATTCCCACTGATCATTGGTGGATGGACCCAACTCGCGGTTCAGGCCCGAGCCTTCATTTCGGTAGGCAAGTTCTGTCAGCGTCGGGGTTTCAAAACCTTGTCCTAAACTCAGATAAGTTGCTGAGGTTGGCAGAAACTGCCAGGTAAGCGAAATAGCGGCTGTGGTTTCACTAAAGTCACTGCTACCACTGTCATCGGAGTTATCCAGTTCAGTAAAGTAGTCTTTTACTTCATAATTGATGTCACTGTAACGAACCCCGCCAGT
>NZ_DFTS01000013.1:19011-19481 GCF_002383015.1 Idiomarina sp. UBA4206 | reverse complement strand
GAGCACTGTAACGAACCCCGCCAGTTGCAGACCACTCTTCAGACAGCTGCCACTGAAAACGCAAATAAGCTGAAGCATTTTCAATCCAGTTGAATTCGTCGCGACGCAGCTCGCCCTTTTCACCGCTGTTATTCACAAAACCAAAGCGGTGATCCTGCTGGCGTTCTATTTGCGCGCCGAGGGTCGCCGACCAGTTGACTCCGCGCTGGCGCCAACGTGCATGTGCTCCCTCAAACTGGCGGGAAACATCGATAACCGCACCCGAGCTTGTGTCACCATCACCGGCAAACGGCAGGAACTGCTCAATATCTCGGTCGCCCTGCCACAGTGAGAGTAAGCCCTCGCCATTGTCGCGTTCATGAAACCAGCTAAATGAACCCTGACGATGATGAATGTCTTTGCGGGTATTGAAGTCAACTGCCCGTTGTACTGTCTGGGTGGGGTCATAACGCCAGTCTTGTGGGGTTAAT
>NZ_DFTS01000013.1:18615-18849 GCF_002383015.1 Idiomarina sp. UBA4206 | reverse complement strand
GGTCCTGCAATAGTGGCGCATCGTTATTATCGTAGCGGATAATAAAGCGATTCTGATCATCCCATTGATGGTACCAGCGCACAGCCTGTTGCTGGCGCTCGGCGGAGTTATGCCGGCGCGGACCGTCAGTCTGAAAATCCGACGCCAGAACTTGTAGTTGTTTGTTGTCGGTTGCCCATTGGGCATTGACGTTATACCGCTGTGTGTCGTTTTCGCTGAACTGGCCACCCCACT
>NZ_DFTS01000013.1:13127-18466 GCF_002383015.1 Idiomarina sp. UBA4206 | reverse complement strand
AGTTTCAGTCGGCTTGCGGCTGAACCATTCAACCACACCGCCACCAGAATTGCCGTACAAGGTAGCTAACGGACCGCGTAAAACTTCCAGCGAATCAATGCTGTCGAGAAAAATACTTGAAGTTTGCGCCTGACCATCGGGCATAGACAAAGGAATACCGTCGACATTAAGTTGCAAACCTCTTACTCCAAACGCGGCTCGTGAGCCGAAGCCGCGAACCACCAGGCGTGTATCCTGTGCGTAGTTATAACGGCTGTCTGCCTGAATTCCTGCAACGCCGGCTAAGGCGTCACCGGCATCAATCTTCATGGAGGGTAAGGTGTTTTCAACGTTAACACGGTCAATGCTGGCCGCAGTGGTTAGCCAGGGTGTTTCGCTCTGAGTGGCTGTCACCACGACGGTTTCGTCGACTTCAGTTGAATGAACAACGAAAGAGGCCGCCAATAAAGGCAGCCCCGTGTAAGTGAGTTTTTTTAAAACTGCTGAATATGACATGGTTAATCCGCTGGTTTTATCTGAATAATGGCACCGTCAGACTCATCGGTCAGTAAGTATAGGTAACCGTCGGGCCCTTGGTTTATGTCACGAATACGTGCATCAACGGCGTCTTCAAACAAGCGCTCTTCATGCATCATGCGGCCTTCATATAAGTCCAGGCGGGCTACCAGGGAGCTTTTCAGGGCAGCAACGAAGAAGTCGCCTTTCCATTCAGGGAAAGCATCTCCCGTGTAAAAGGTGGCGCCAGCAGTTGCAATAGACGGAACCCAATAATAAAACGGCTGTTCAGTGCCTTCTTTTACGGCGTCCTCGCTGATGGTCCCACCACCGTAGTCAACGCCGTAAGTCACTTCCGGCCAGCCATAGTTTTTACCGGCTTCAGGAATATTCACTTCGTCGCCACCTTGTGGGCCGTGTTCAACCGACCATAACTTTCCGGTTTCAGGATGAATATCAGCGCCCTGCACATTGCGGTGACCGTAGGACCAAATTTCGTCAAGTGCGTTGTCGTTGCCAACAAAGGGGTTGTCTTCCGGTATGCTGCCATCCGGCCAAATACGTACGATTTTACCGTGATGATTATCCAGCGTTTGTGCATCATCCATACGTGAGTAACGGTCACCTAAGGTAATGTACAAGTGTCCCTCAGGAGAAAAGACTAACCGTGAACCAAAGTGAGCATTGCTCTCATATTTTGGTGCCTGGCGAAAGATAACTTCTTTATCCGTAAATTCTTTGTCATTAAGTTTGGCACGCATAACGGCCGTACTGTTGCCTTTACCGTCGTCCTGGGCCGCTTCGGAGTAGCTAATGTAAACCCAATTGTTTTCTTCAAAATCCGGGTCAACGGTTATATCCAGCATGCCACCCTGACTTTTAGCAACGACTTCCGGGGTGCCGCTGATTTTTTCGCGGTAGCTACCATTAGCTGATACCCAGTAGATATCTCCGGTTCGTTCTGTTACTAAAATGCTTTTATCCGGAAGAAATGTCATGCCCCAGGGGTTGGTGAAGCCGTCAGCAAGTGTGCTGACACTGACTTTATGACGTTCCGTTTCGACATCTTCAGCGGTTGCAGCAGTACTGAAAGAAGCCGCTAGTATTGCGGTTAAAACAACTTTTGGATTGAACATCGGTCTCTCCTTCTTATTGAATTACCTTCAGTATACGTCATTCATCGGAATTTTGATGACACTGTGCTTGATCTGTTCGTCGCTTTGGCCGTTAATACTGTTATCAATTGTAAAAAGGTATTGGAACTTCATGAGCAGCAAGGTGTTTAGTACCGACTCGTTACTGATTTTAGCGCAGTGGTTAGCCGCTGCTTTTGTTCTGGTTATTATTGGGTTAGTCGTTTCTGTTGGCATCATGTACGTTGTTGACAGGACGCAGAACCGACACACCATAAGACATAACTACCCTGTTATTGGCCGCTTTCGCTACATGTTTGAGCGTATGGGTGAGTTTATGCGTCAGTATTTCTTTGCTATGGATCGTGAGGAAATGCCATTTAACCGGGCGCAGCGCAGCTGGGTGTACCGGGCTGCCAAGAACGCTGATCGTAACGTTGCCTTTGGTTCAACACGTGACTTAAGTCGTACCGGAACTATTATTTTCAGCAACGCTCCCTACCCGCCTATGGCTGAGCAGGCAACATCGCCAGAACCCATTACCATTGGTCCTTACTGCGAGACGCCTTATTCTCCGGTGTCGTACTTTCATATTTCAGGAATGAGTTACGGTGCGTTGTCGCCGGTTGCGGTTAAGTCATTGTCGCAGGGGGCTGCAAAAGCCGGCTGTTGGTTGAATACGGGTGAAGGTGGCTTGTCGCCTTATCATTTAATGGGGCATTGCGACATTGTGTTTCAAATGGGAACTGCGAAGTTTGGTGTTCGCGATAAAGAAGGTCGACTCGACGAGGACCGTCTGGCAGAACTCGGTCGTCACGATAATGTGAAAATGTTTGAAATTAAACTGAGCCAGGGTGCTAAACCAGGTAAAGGCGGCATCCTCCCGGGTGTTAAATTAACAGTGAAATAGCCAGAATTCGGGGAATTGTTGAAGGCGAAGACGCAATCAGCCCAAACCGTCATCCGGAAATAAGCAATAATGAAGAGTTACTCGATTTTATCGAAAAGGTTCGTAATATTACCGGCAAGCCAACGGGTTTTAAATTTGTGATGGGCGACCCTTCATGGATCGACGAACTGATAGATTGCATTTTAACTCGCGGCGAAGAAGCCGCACCTGACTTTATCACTCTGGATAGCGCCGATGGCGGAACCGGAGCGGCACCCCAGCCGCTAATGGACTACGTTGGCTTAAGAGTCACGGAAAGCTTGCCGATACTCATCGATAAACTGACAGAAGCGGGCTTGCACGAGCGTGTCCGAGTGGTAGTTTCCGGCAAAATGATTACACCGGCTGATGTGGCCTGGGCTATTGCTATCGGTGCCGATTTCGTGACCTCGGCCCGGGGTTTTATGTTTTCATTAGGCTGTATTCAGGCTATGCAGTGCAACAAAAATACTTGTCCAACTGGCGTAACAACGGATGATCCTAAGCTGATGAGGGGGCTGGATCCTGAGAATAAGTCGGTACGTGCGGCTAACTATCACAAATATATGGAGTATGGCGTCAATATCATTGCGCACTCCTGCGGTGTAACCGATCCACGCCGGTTAAACCGCCGCCACGCCAGGGTTATTAAGCCCGATGGCGAGAGCATCAGCCTGGCGGAACGTTATCCGTTACCACCGGCCAGACGTCGTTAGTTGAGTGTATTGACCGGCAACAGGCGCGCAATTTCTTCCGCGATTTTGCGGAAGGTTTGCCGACGACTGGTGGTCGGACGGTATACCAGGCCGATATCACGAGAAGCTTCCTGACCGGTTGGCTTTAATGAAACCAAATCGGTGTTTTCTAAAATTCCCTGGTCAATGGCCATTTGCGGAACAAAGGTAGCACCTAAGCGGGCGTCTGCCATTTGCACCAGGCTGTGTAGGCTAGTCGCCGTAAAAGGATTCATTTTAATGGAATCGGTAAGCTGACAGGCCGCGACGGCGTGACCGGTCATGCAGTGCTCTTTTTCCAGCAGAAAAATACTGCGATCAGGCAGTTTGTCGTAGTCAACCGGTTCCCCGACTGTTTCCGCCAGCTCCTTATGCACCACCAGTTTGAAAGGGTCACGACCCAGTATCCATTTTTGGTTGCCCTGAATGTCCATCGGCAGGGCCAGTAAGAGAATATCCAGTTCGCCGTTACGCAGCCGGTGCAGTAAATTTTGTGTGGTATCTTCAGAAAGTTGCAGCAGTAGCTTAGGGAACTTGTCTTGTAAATTTTTACTCAGTTCGCCAATAACAAAGGGGGCTATGGTAGGAATAATGCCGAGTCTTAACGGGCCTTCCATAATATTGCCCTGCCCTTGCGCATAATGCAGTAACTCTTCCGACGCGCTAATGATGTCCCGTGCTTTTTCCACAACTTCTTCGCCTAAGGCGGTAAAGAGAAAGGACTTATGGTCACGCTCAATAAGCTGGCAGTCCAGTTGCTCTTCCAGGTTTTGAATGCCACTGCTTAACGTCGACTGGCTAACATTGCACTCGGCCGCCGCGCGGTTAAAGTTTTGCTCCTGGTGCAGCGCCAGCAGGTAACTTAGGTTTTTCAGACTTGGTAATTTACTCATGGGATACCCGTCGCGTTTTTAATTGGTATTTCCGATTATCATAATCCGTTTTATTCGTTTTATCCAATCTGTCTCCGTCCGTACACTAGCTCTCGACTCGTTAAGGAACGAATACACTTTAAATCCCAATCACGGAGACAATTTATGTTAACAGTAGGCGATAAACTACCAGAATTCAGCGTCATTGCGGCAAAACCTAAGTTCAACATGCCGGAAGAGAATGGCGAAAGCGCTTTTGAAACTATCGACAACAACAGCTTTGAAGGTAAGTGGAAAATCATTTTCTTCTACCCAAAAGACTTCACTTTTGTTTGCCCAACTGAAATTGTTGAGTTCGCTAAACTGAATGAAGACTTCGCTGACCGCGACGCCGTTGTTATGGGCGGTAGCACGGATAATGAATTTGTAAAACTGGCATGGCGCCGTGAGCACCCTGACCTTGACCGCCTGAACCAGTACTCTTTTGCTGACGACGGTTCTTTGGTTGATGGCCTGGGTGTTCGTGACAAAGCTGAGAATGTTGCTTTGCGTGCGACCTTCATTGTTGACCCGCACAACGTTATCCAGCACGTTTCGGTAAACAACCTGAACGTGGGTCGTAATCCGGCAGAAATCGTGCGTATTTTAGACGGTTTACAGACCGATGAACTCTGCCCTTGTAACCGTGCACTGGGCGGCGACACCCTTTAACCGGTGTTAATTCCCAAACCTAAGCGCTGATGGCATTGCCATCGGCGCCTGCTAGGCACTTTTACAGTATTTCAGGAGTTAAGCATGGCAATTGCAGACTACAAACAGTTATTGGGTGATCACAGTAAAGACACCAAATTAAACCTGTCGAGCTTGTTCTCAAACGTTGAGCAGTCAGGTTTAACAAATGACCAGTTCTACGGCACAGCACTTTCGCTGGTTTACACCTTGTCGAACGACGAGCTGACTCAGGCCGTGGAAGAAGAAGCCGAAGGCAAAATTGAAGAAAACGTTAAGACGGCGGCAAAAACAGCAGCGTCATTAATGGCAATGAATAACGTCTATTATCGCTTCCTGCATTTATCGAGCGATAAACAGTTTTCTAAGCTTCCTGCGGGGCTCCGCATGAACGCAATGGCGAACCCGGGTGTGGATAAAGCCGACTTTGAGCTGTTCTCACTGGCGG
>NZ_DFTS01000013.1:10686-13067 GCF_002383015.1 Idiomarina sp. UBA4206 | reverse complement strand
GCTGTTCTCACTGGCGGTATCGGCACTGAATGGTTGTGGTATGTGTATTGATTCGCACGTACAAACCTTGCTGAAGCACGACGTTTCAGCACAAGCAATTCAATCGTCAATTAAGTTGGCGGCGGTACTTAATGCAGCCTTAACTGCACGCAAACTGTCGTAAACCCTCTAGGGGCTCCCCTTTGCCCCGTGCAACCTTTGCCCGTACCTTTTGGTGCGGGCTTTTTTATGGGTGCCTTTTTGTTGCTCCGTAGTTTATGTCCTACGCTTAAAACAGAAGCTAAGGAGGTACTATGCTGAGTATTAATTCAGACCGCTTAAAAAAGTCCGTGCTTGAACTGTCCAACATTGGTTATAACGAGACCGATCATGGCGTCTACCGTTGGGGTTTTACTGATGCCGATATGGAGGCGCGCCAATGGATGATGAACCAGGCAAAAGCCGAAGGTTTTGAAACCTTTATGGATGGTGCCGGTAATGTGTTCTTCGGTATAGGGGATTATTGTAAGAAGCCCGCCGTTCTTACCGGTTCGCATTTAGATACGGTTCCGGCCGGCGGTATTTTTGACGGCGCACTGGGCGTGTTGGCCGGATTCGAAGTTTTGCGCTCGATCAAAGAAAATGACATTAAATTGAAGCATCCTGTATGGGTGGTCGGCACTGCCGAAGAAGAAGGACGCTTTGGCGGCATGATGGGGTCACAGGCTATTGCCGGTGTATTAAACCCTGACTGGCTTATGTCCGCTCATGATGCTGACAATGTGTACCTAAAAGACGCCATGGCCGCTCATGGCATGAATGTGATGGATGCTCTGGACGCAGCCTGGCCACCTGAGCGACTGAAAGCCTTTTACGAGTTACACATTGAGCAAGGGCCGGTACTTTTTCAAAAAGAAATTACCATTGGTGCCGTGGAGGGCATATCCGGTGTTTTCAAATGGATAGTGCACTTAAAAGGTAAAGCTGACCACGCTGGTACAGCACCAATGAACATGCGCAGCGACGCCTTCATGGGGTTGGCTGACTTTGCTCATGAAATTGAGCGCATTATTGCAGAAGACGGTACGGACAAGACGCGTATTACTGTGGGTAAAGTGGATTTAAAGCCGGGCAGCCCGCATACCGTACCCGGAGAAGCCGTATTTACTATTGTCGGTCGTGATATGAGCCAGGATGTGATGAAAGAGCTCGCAGATTCTTGTAATAAGGCGTTGTCAGCCATTGCCCGTAAACACCGCTTAAAATTTGAGTATGAACAGGTAAGCTGGCTGAATCCTCAGGCATGTTCAGAAAAATTGACAAAGCAGATAGAAGAGAAGGCAAAAGCAAGAAAGTATTCGTGCCTGAAAATGCCCAGTGGGGCTGGACACGATGCACAGTTTTTTACTGAAATTACAGAGTCAGGGCTTATTTTCATTCCGTCTGTAAACGGTGTCAGTCACGCGCCCGATGAGTGGTCGCACTGGCATGATGTGGAAGCTGGTTGTAACATACTTTTTGATTGTATTATTGATTCAGCTCAGTGAGCTGCGCAAACAGTTAGGATCCGTTATACTGTGCGCACCTCGCCGTGATACTAAGTGGTATTGTTCATGGAACAAAAGATAACGGTTCAGTCCGCCGATAAAGTTAAAATTCAACGTCCGGACGGGCAAAAGCACAACAATAACTATTCCCCTCGTAGCCGCATTTATGTGCGCGACATTAAAGGTGCGATGGAGTACTTCCGCCGTGGCTTTGGCTTCCTGCTACTGGCCGTTTTTGCCATTATTCCCTGGCTCACCTACCAGGGCGAACAGGCGGTTCTGCTCGACATTATGGAGCAGCGCTTTCGTATTTATGGTTTAACGCTTTGGCCACAGGACTTTACCGTTGTTGCCTGGTTCGCCATTGTGGAGGCCGTTGCGCTGTTTTTTGTGACCACTATATTTGGACGTGTCTGGTGTGGCTTTATGTGCCCTCAAACAACCTGGACCTTCATATTTATGTGGTTTGAGAAAAAGTTTGAAGGCCCCCGCAATAAGCGTATTAAGCTGGATGAGCGCAAAATGGACTTTGATAAGTTCTGGCGTAAAGCCGGTAAACAAACTGGCTGGATTCTGGTGGCTCTATTAACATCCATGACCTTTGTCGGCTATTTTACCGATATACGCGAACTCTTCCTCAATTTCTTTACTCTGGATGCTGGCTTCTGGGCAACATTCAGCGTTCTGTTCTTTACTTTCTGCACTTATGGCAACGCCGGGTACATGCGCGAGATTATGTGCACGCACATGTGTCCTTACGCGCGTTTCCAGTCAGCTATGTTTGATAAAGACACCTATACAGTGTCCTATGATGCAGAACGCGGAGAGCCGCGTGGTCCTCGGTCACGTAAAGCT
>NZ_DFTS01000013.1:8528-10636 GCF_002383015.1 Idiomarina sp. UBA4206 | reverse complement strand
GTTCAGGTTTGCCCGACAGGTATTGATATTCGAAATGGGCTGCAATACGAGTGCATTGACTGCGGTGCCTGTATTGATGCCTGTAATGACGTTATGGATAAAATGAACTATCCGAAAGGGCTTATCCGCTTTACCACAGAGCGTAACCTGGCGGCCAAAGACAAAAAGCAGAAGACCAATCCGTGGCGAATGAAAAGTATTGGCTACTTTATTATGGTTCTGGCGGTGAGCGCGGTATTGGTCTGGGATATTGCCAGCCGAGTCCCACTGGAAGTTGATGTATTGCGAGACAGGAACCAGCTTTTCAGAGAAAATATTGAAGGCCAGATTGAAAACGTCTTCACCTTAAAACTGGTTAATAAATCTCAGCAGGACATGACTTACCGCATAGAGGTCAAAGGTTTTGAACAGTTCGAACTGATTGGTGACTCCACTAAACAGGTTTCGGCCGGTGAGGTTGGCACATTGCCGGTAACGGTAGCGGTTCCACCCTCTTTATTGAAAGAACAGGTCACAGAGTTTTACTTCGTGGTAACAGCGGTTGATAATGCGGATATAACTAATACGCATCAGAGCCGCTTTTTATATGAGTAATCTTACAGAGAACGCGTCTGACTTTGCTTTTCAGGGGCTGACGCCGGATCTTGTTGTTAATGCGTTAGAAAGTGTCGGTTTGTATCCTGCTTCGGGCTTGCTGGCGCTGAATAGCTATGAAAACCGGGTCTATCAGTTTGCTGATGATGATCGCAAACGCTATGTGGCAAAGTTCTATAGACCTCAGCGCTGGCGCACTGAGCAAATAGAAGAAGAGCTGGCGTTTGTCGAGGAGCTGGCGCAAGCAGAGGTTCCGGCCGTATCCGCTTTACTACTGCAGAATAAGCGCCTGCATGAGTTCGAAGGCTATCGCTTTTGTGTTTACTCAAGCATTGGAGGGCGGGCATTTGAGCCTAATGACCTGGATGAGCTTGAACGCCTGGGGCGTCAAATTGGACGCATGCATGCAGTGGCTCAGGCGGGCAAGTTTAAAGTGCGGGAAACTATCGACTATGAAGGTTTTGTGGAGCAGTCCGTGGCGGAGTTACGGCAATCCGCTTTATTACCCGCAGAGCTAAAAGACGCCTTTTTTGCCATTCTTGATCCCTTAAGTGAGCGCTTACGTTCTACACCTCTGCAAGACTTTGATTATCAGCGTCTGCATGGCGACTGCCATATTGGTAATATTCTGCAGTATGAGGAAAAACTGACCTTTGTCGATTTTGACGATTGTCGCTCAGGACCTGCGGTCCAGGACTTATGGATGATGCTTAATGGCCCGCATCAGGAGCAGACTCTGCAGATGGATGCGCTGCTTACTGGTTATGAAGATTTTTGCGAATTTGATACCGCGCAGTTGATATTAATTGAACCTTTGCGCAGTTTCAGAATCATTCAATATATGGCATGGTTATCGCGCAGGTGGCAAGATAGTGCTTTTCAGAGAGCGTTCCCCTGGTTTGCAGAAAGCCGTTATTGGGAACAGCAGATTCTGGCATTGAAAGAACAATTAGCGGGGCTGGATGAAGCGCCGCTGAACCTTGGTTTTAACGGATAACAGGAAATGACAATGAAAAAGTGGTTAATGGGTTTTGCCGGAGCATTAATGGTAGCAGCAGGTTTTGCTCAGGCTCAGGATTTTGAGGAAGGAGTTCACTATGAGGTGATAGCCGATGAAGCGACCAGTAAACCGGAAATTACCGAGTTCTTTTCTTTTTACTGTGTTCATTGCTACCGGTTTGAACCCATAGCAAAAGAAATGAAGTCTGAATATCCGGAAGCTTTTAAAAAGGCGCATGTGTCGTTCATCAGCCCACGGGGCAATGTGGGTGAAACCATGACTCAGGCTTTTGTGGTTGCACAAAAGCTGGATAAAGAAGAAGAACTGTCCGCTGCTATATTTGACTATAACTTCAATAAAAACAATATGCTGACCAGTAAACAAGACATTCGTAATGTTTTTGTGGTCAATGGTGTTTCTGGTGACGAATTTGATAAAGCCATAGCGAGTTTTAGTGTTCGTGCTGCAGCCGCTAAAATGGACCGCCGCGCCAGTAACTTAGGGGTTAACGCAA
>NZ_DFTS01000013.1:4390-8445 GCF_002383015.1 Idiomarina sp. UBA4206 | reverse complement strand
ACTTAGGGGTTAACGCAACACCGACCTTTATTGTCAACGGTAAGTATCAAATGCTGCCACAGGGTTTCCGTGACAGCGACAACTTCCTTGAAGATTTTTCTAGCCTGGCCGGTTATCTGCTGGAAAAATAATTCAGGACTCCGGTTTGTACTGACAATAAGCGCCTTCTCCATTCTGCGAGAAGGCCTGATTATTGTTTAAAAACTGATAGTTCTTCAGTCCAAAGTCCGGCATAACACTGTACAAGTATTCCACAATAGAACTTTGTACTGCCTCGTATTTCATCCAGTCGATTTGCTTACAAAAAGCATAAATTTCTAAAGGGATACCGGCAGCCGTCGGCTGCATTAATCGAGCCATGAGTGTGAGGTCTTCTCGGACTTGCTTATGGTTTCTAAGGTAATTATCGGTAAACACTCTAAAGACGGTTAAATTACTGACCGGCTTTTCCAGTTCATTAGCCTCTAACCAGTCTTCTGCGGACTGTTTGAAGTGCTTTTTAGCCAACTCATCCAGTTGCTCGTCGGAAAGAATTTTGGAACTGTCGAGGTCAATCATCAGTGATCGGCGCATGCGACGACCTCCGGTATTAACCATTCCCTGCCAGTTTTTAAAGGATTCGTGAATCAAAACATAAGTCGGTAAATAAACAATGGTTTTATCCCAATTTTCGACTTTTACTGAAATAAGCCCAACTTCTTGCACTGTGCCATCAACACCGTGGTCAGTCAGCTCTATCCAGTCCCCTATGGCAACCATGCGGTTAGTCGCCAATTGTACTCCGGCAACAAAGCCCATTAAGGTATCTCTGAAAACCACCATCAAAATAGCGGTCATTGCACCGAAGCCACTTAGTAGGTACATGGGCGACTTGTTCATAATAATGGCAATGGTAATAATGATAGCCATCAGCACCAAAACGAGCTTGGCCACCTGTATAACCCCCGTAATTGGGACTTCTCTTGCTTTATAGGTGTAGTCATAGGCAATTGAAATAACGTTAGCTAAGGCGGTAAGAATACTGGTGATAACCCAGGTGAGGTAAACCCCTACAACGGTACGTAGCGGCGACTGCCAGCTTTCGAAGTCATCAATAAACAGAATAGGTATAAAGCTGTGTATTACGACAATAGGAGCCAGGTTTGCACAGCGCTTGAAAAAGCCACTGTTAACTAAAGCTTTATACCAACGCTCAGGTGCTTTGCTGAGTAACCGATCAATGGCGTGATCAATAATCCAACGGGCTAAGGCATAAGCAATGTAACAACCTATTAAAACGAGTAATGAGCTGATAACAAGACTCAGCTCTTGTAGGTTACTGTCAATTCCGAATTTTTGAAGCCACTCTTTTATAAACTCAAAGTCCATTATAAAACTCCCTTAGCGGGTGCTGTGAATTTCCTTACGCATTTCGTCAATGGTTTGGTCTTTTTGCTGCCAACGTTTATTCAGCCACTGTTGAAAGTGAGCCCTAAAAGCTTCGTCACTGGCGTAATCACCAATTAAGTCTTTAGTAATAGGCAATGTCTGTATATCAACATAGACGTTTTTCAGCTGTCCGCTTAATAGATGCCAGACTACCGGGCGCTTATCGTTCCCCGGATAAACAATGGTAATGTCCAGAATGGCTTCAAACTGACCGCCCATAATTTGCAGTGAGAAGGCGGTACCACCTGCTTTGGGAGGGAGCAAATTACGAAAAGGGCTTTGTTTTTTCTTGTGCTTTTCCGGAGTAAATCGTGTGCCTTCGCAGAAATTCACCACTGTTGTGGGAATGTGACGGAACTTAGCACAGGAACGCGTGGTTGTTGCGATGTCTTTGCCTTTTAAATGGGGCTTTTTCTTTAGCAACTCTTTTGAATAGCGCTTCATAAAGGGCATATCGAGTACCCAGCAGCCCCAGCCAATAATAGGTACCCACATAAGCTGTGACTTTAGGAAAAAGCGTGGCATTGGCATATGGCGGCGGGTCAGGTGCATTAATACCAGTACATCGACCCAGCTACGGTGGTTTGCCATAACCATATACCAACCCTTTTCATGGAGTTCCAGGTCACCTTTAATGTGCCAGTCCATGCGTTGGGTCAGCTGAAACATCATCGACATACAGTATGCCCAGACTCTGAATAAGCCGTTTCCTAGCTGCGAACAAATGCGTTGAGGGGTTTTAAATGGCAGTAACACTTTAAAAACACCAATACCAATAATTGAAACACCAATAATAGCGGTGGTGATTAATCCCCATAAAAAGTTAATAACCACTCTGAAGGGAATAAGTATTGATGTCAGCATATCGCCCAGCCCTAACCATAAACAATGAGCAAATGATAACTGAAGCCAGGAATGATGTCTGTTGCTAACCAGTAAAAATTAATGATACTGTATATATGTACAGTATTGGAGGCGTTATGCAGACAAAGATTCAGACCCTTATCCAACAGGGGCTTATCTGGCATGGCCAGACGACAGACACTCAGGCAGCAACGCTAAGCACGGGGTTTAAGCAGCTGGACAAAGTGCTTGGTGGCGGGTGGCAATACCCGGGTTTGCATGAGTGGCAGCTACAAGCGCCCTTCTCTGAGCAGGCTTTGCTATTGCCGCTGGTAAAGCAGGCCGTGCAGCATCATCAGCCCGTTTTCTGGATAAACCCTCCAGCCTGGCTGTCGGCGGCGGGGTTGCATTATTATGGCTTAAGCAAGTCGATGCAGATAGTCATTCAAACGAATGCAGAAAAAGCAGCCTGGGCTTTTGAGCAGGTACTGCAAACAAAAAATGCCTTGGCACTGGGTTGGTTTGAGCAAAAAGCAACGACAGCTCAGTGTGTCCGACGTTGGTATAAAGCGTCGCAAACAGGACAAATGGGTGTGGTCCTGAGTGAGCCAACGGTTAATGAAGAAGCCCGGGCGTACTCTAATCGGTTACGTGTAAAGATGACCACAACAGGCGTCACGCTGGACTTGTTAAAGCGTAAAGCTGGCTGGCCATTGGAAAACGTAGCGCTTCAGTAATGTGGCTGTATTGTCATTTCCCTCAGTTGCTGCTGGATAACCGGGTTCGGTTACAGCCTGAGAGCAACACACTGCCTCTGGCGTTTCATCAGTTACAGGGCAGTCAGTCTGTTATTGTGCAGTGCAATGCGCGGGCATTGGAATGTGGTGTAAGGCCACAACTTCAGACCGTTATGGCAATATCGCTTTGTGAGCAGCTGCAGCTCATGGAGTATTCGTCAGAGCGTGAAGAGCAAGCCCTGCAGCAGTTGGCCACCCACTTGTATCAGTGGGCAGCCAAGCTGGTGTTGTACCCACCGCAAGGGCTGGCAATTGAGTTGAACAGCCTGGAACAATTGTATGGTGGGCGTAATGGCGCATTTAATGTCTTGGCGCAAAAAGTTCAGGAATTACCGGTTACTTCGCAGTTGGCTGTTGCGGATAACTCATTAGCTGCGCAATTGTTAGCCGAATTTGGTTCTCCTGTTTCTCTTTTGGCTGAAAGGCAAGCTAATCTGCTGGCAGAGTTACCCATTCAGAATGCCGGTTTAAGCCTGAAAGCGCAGAAGCACAGCAAAGCTGCGGGGTTTCGTTTGCTGGGGGAGCTTATGCAACTGCCCGGAGGGGAAGTTGGCCGCCAATTAGGGTTGGAAACGTTATTGCATCTGGAGCAGCTGCAAGGGCTGAAGCAACAAAGCCACAACTTTTTTATGCCTCCGGAAAGTTTTCAGCAAAGCTTAGACCTGGTGACTGAGATCCCTCATTGGCAAGGGTTACTGTTCCCGCTAAAAAGACTGTTCGGGGAGCTGGAGAATTTTCTTTATCAACGGCAGAAAGTGGTACAGCAGGTAAAAGTTGAACTGCAGCATCGCAATGAGCCTCCTTCAGTTGTTCCGGTCGCTTTAGCTGAGCCGGGTTGGCGAGGGTCTAATTTCTTGTCTTTACTGCAGTTGAAAATGGAATCCATCCCTTTGCCGGAGCCGGTTATAGAAATTAGGCTGGTGGCGAATGAATTATTGCGTGCTGAGCAACACAATGAGCAATTTTTCGGAGCGCAACAGCATCGGC
>NZ_DFTS01000013.1:1183-4286 GCF_002383015.1 Idiomarina sp. UBA4206 | reverse complement strand
CGGAGCGCAACAGCATCGGCATGAAACTCTGCAGCTCATTAGCCGGCTACAGGCAAAGTTAGGCAAAAATGCCGTATTTTCTCCGGCAGTGAATGATGATCCTCGTCCTGGCTACAGTGAGGTTGCTCGTCCGCCCGGGGAAAAACCGCAAGCTTTATTGAATGCACCGAAACGCCCTCTTTGGATGTTGCGACCAGCACAAGTAACCTCGATAGATTTGTGGCAATTACAGCATGGGCCTGAACGGAAACATTGCGGCTGGTGGGACGCAGATGAAGTTGCACGGGACTACTGGATCGCGAAAGGCAAATTAGGGCGTTTGGGTTGGATCTATTTTGAGTCTGACCAGTGGTATTTACAGGGTTGGTTTAGCTGAAATGTCATCGCCTTCTGTGCTTAATAAATTTGCGGAATTACACAGCCTGAGTCACTACAGCTTTTTACAATCTGCAGCGGCTCCGGAAGATTTAGTCATTCGGGCCGACGAATTGGGTTACACCGCCATAGCAATAACCGACGAATGCTCGGTGGCAGGCATTGTTAAAGCCTATCAGGCGTCAAAGGAACGTCGCATTAAATTCATTGTTGGCAGTGAGTTCCGGCTGCCTGAGCTGGGGACCATAATACTGCTCGCCCCTACTCGCGAAGCTTATGCTCAGCTTTGTAAAAAAATCACTTTGTTTCGTAGTCGCAGCGAGAAAGGTCATTACCAGGCCGGTATTGACGATTTTTTTAACGGGCTCTCTTTATGTTTTCTGCTCTGGCAACCTGACTTCAGACAGGCTCAACTAATTGCTATTGGCGAAAAGCTTAAATCGGTATGGAAGCAACGGTTTTGGTTATTGTACGAGCGTCATTATCAGGCTGACGATGAAAAGAACTTTCACGCTATGACTGAGCTGCAACGAGCACTTAAGGTGAAAGTAACCTGTGCGGGAGGCGCCCGTATGGCAACGACAGAACAGCAACCGTTATACGATATTCTGAACGCTATTGCGCAGGGAAGTTCGCTGGCAGAACAGCCGGGTTTAGCCAGCAATAACGCAGAACACCGTTTACGTAGCTTAAGTGAGCTGCAGCAATGCTACCCAGAAAAGTGGCTGGCAGAAAGCGTAGCTATTGCCGACCAGTGTCAGTTTTGTTTATCAGAGCTTCGCTACGAATACCCTGCTGAGCTGGTACCTGATGGTATGAGTGCTTCAGAATACTTAAAGCAGTTAACTGAGGAAGGTGCGCGTTGGCGTTACCCCGAAGGTGTGCCTCCATCAGTAAAGGCACTTTATTTGAAAGAGCTTAGTCTGATAAAAGAGCAGAGCTACGAGCCTTTCTTTTTAACCATTCACGACTTAGTTCGCTTTGCCCGTAAGCAGGGTATTCTGTTTCAGGGGCGTGGTTCGGCGGCAAACTCCGTCGTTTGTTATTGCCTGGGTATTACCGCGGTTAACCCTGCGCAAATTCAGGTATTGTTTGAACGCTTTATTTCCAAGGAGCGGAACGAGCCGCCCGACATTGATGTCGATTTTGAGCACGAGCGCCGCGAAGAGATTATTCAGTACATTTACCGAAAATACGGTCGACAGCGAGCCGCCCTTGCGGCGACCGTTATTACCTACCGCTTTAAAAGTGCTTTTCGGGATGTTGGCAAAGCGCTGGGATTTAGTGAGCAACAGCTGCAGTATTATCGAAGTCATTTGGATACGCGCGATAAAGAGCAAAGCTGGCAGCAACAGCTCGCGCAACAGCACCCTGAAGTGGCAAATTCGGTGCGGGGCCGACACCTTTTACATTTTACCGAGCAACTTATGGGCACTCCCCGACATTTGTCTCAGCATGTCGGTGGGTTTGTCATTGCTGCCGATGACTTATCCCGGTTGGTTCCGGTAGAAAATGCCTCCATGACGGAGCGAACGGTTATTCAGTGGGACAAAACAGACCTTGAAAGTCTCGGGCTGTTAAAAGTGGATGTACTGGCGCTGGGTATGCTCACTGCGTTACGAAAAATGCTGGCGCTTATTAACTCACGCTATGACCAGCAACTCACCATAGCAACCATTCCGCAGGAAGACAGTCGGGTTTATCAACAGTTGCAAACCGCCGACTCTATGGGGATTTTCCAGATAGAATCCCGGGCGCAAATGAACATGTTACCGCGACTAAAACCCCGGACTTTTTATGATCTGGTCATTCAAATTGCGATTGTCCGGCCTGGCCCTATTCAGGGTGACATGGTACACCCTTTTTTGCGACGTCGGGCCGGTCTGGAAGCCGTGGATTACCCCAGCGATGAAGTAAAGTCGGTATTAGAAAGAACCCTGGGTGTCCCTATTTTTCAAGAGCAGGTAATTAAGTTGGCTATGGTTGCCGCTGGTTTTAGCGGTGGAGAAGCGGATCAGCTTCGACGCGCGATGGCTTCATGGGGACAAAACGGCCACTTAACCCGCTTTGAAGACAAGCTTATCAATGGCATGTTGGCGCGCGGCTATAAACAAGAGTTTGCCGAACGACTTTTCAAGCAAATTTGCGGTTTTGGACAGTATGGTTTCCCTGAGTCTCATTCTGCCAGCTTTGCCAACCTGGCTTATGTGTCGTCCTGGTTTAAAACCTATCATCCGGCGGCTTTTTATGTGGGCTTGCTTAATAGTTTACCAATGGGCTTCTATTCGGCCTCGCAATTGGTACAGGATGCACAGCGCCACGGCGTTGAGTTTCTATCGGCAGATATTAATTTGAGCCACTGGGATTACCATTGGTTACCTAAAGAAGATACGAGCTCTGTTGAAACCGTGCGTATGGGGTTAAGGCAAATTCAGGGGGTATCTGAAACAAGAATCATACAGGCACTGAATGAAAGACCGGAAAGTGGCTTCGCCAGTATTCATGAGTTAAGGCAAAGTGGGCTGAGGGACTCCGATATCAGCGCCCTAGCCCGTGCCGATGCTTTGCAGAGTATCGCAGGCCATCGACATCAGGCGCACTGGCAAAGTGTTTCCATAAGTGATCAACAAATGCCGCTATTTGCGAATGTAAAAGATCAGCCCGCCCGGGAACTGCCTGCGCCCCATGAGTCAGAGAACATAAAAGCCGATTACGAATCAACGGGTCT
>NZ_DFTS01000013.1:0-1102 GCF_002383015.1 Idiomarina sp. UBA4206 | reverse complement strand
ATCAACGGGTCTGACTTTAGGCCGGCATCCATTAGCTTTACTGAGAAACTCTCCGGAATTAAAAAACTGTGTCATGGCCAAAGACCTGATAACTTGCCGTTCTGGCCAGGTGCTCACACTGGCTGGCTTAGTGACCTGCCGACAAAGGCCCGGAACCCGTAGCGGGGTCACCTTTTTAACGCTGGAAGATGAAAGCGGAAACAGTAATGTGGTGGTGTGGGCGCACACCGCTCGTCAATTTCGGCAGTGTTTCCTGACCAGCAACCTGCTTTGGGTAAAAGGTATTGTCGAAATTCACGAAGGTGTGGTGCATGTTATTGCAGGCCGGCTAAAGGACTTATCCAGCCTGCTGAGTTTTTCCCGGCTTGAAAGCCGACGCTTCCATTAATTTAAGAAACGGGGCTCACCTGTAAAAGGTAGTCATCTTTAAGATCAACGTAATTTTGCGCCGACTGGCTTAAAAAGTTACTTTCACTACTATTTAAGCGGCGTTTCTTCTCAGCCGGACTGCCAACATATAAATAACCGCTTTCTAAGCGTTTGCCCGGAGGGACTAAGCTGCCTGCACCAATAATGACATCATCTTCTACGACAACGTCATCCATAATAACGGCCGACATACCCACCAGAATGCGATTGCCCAGGCGGCATCCGTGCAGCATACAGTGGTGGCCTACAGTGACATCGTCACCAATGACCAGAGGATGTCCTTCTGGGTTCGAGTTCGATTTACGAGTGACATGTAATACCGTGCCATCCTGAATATTTGTACGCTTACCAATGGTCATGCTGTTGACGTCACCACGCGCGGAAACCATAGGCCAGACACTACTGTCATCACCAATGGTGATATTGCCGACAATAACGGAGCTGGGATCCAAATAAACCCGCTCCCCAATAACTGGTTCATATTCATGGTAACTGCGGATATCTGCCATAAGTGTGCTCCTAAGTTAAAAAGCTATTAAGACCTTTATAGCAGATAGAGAATAATAGGTCATGTTTGGCCTTGCTTTGGTGAGAAAAGCAGCGTGTTGCCGAAACTTTACGCAGTCAGCAAAAAAACAGTTATAAAGGCATAAAAAGCGCTTGACGGGGCGAG
>NZ_DFTS01000039.1:101393-101684 GCF_002383015.1 Idiomarina sp. UBA4206 | reverse complement strand
CAACGAAAAATGGTTTAAACCCGGCGCGAACGACGAGCTTCCCACCGAAATTCTGGACGAATACTGTCGTGAATTTTATGACCCGGAAGGCGAGCTGCGAG
The DNA here is from genome assembly GCF_002383015.1 of Idiomarina sp. UBA4206. NCBI lineage: Bacteria > Pseudomonadati > Pseudomonadota > Gammaproteobacteria > Alteromonadales > Idiomarinaceae > Idiomarina > Idiomarina sp. UBA4206. The sequence continues at coordinate 101,583 of NZ_DFTS01000039.1, read as the reverse complement.
GTTCACACTTAATTGATACTAACTCGGGTCGGGCTGACCGCGGTATTGTGTCCTTGCCGTTTGTGCGTCATTCCGACGGCAAGACGGTCTATTTTCCGTCGAACTTAATTGAAAACCTGTATTTAAGTAACGGTATGAGTGCGGGTAACACTCTGCCCGAAGCACAGGTTCAGTGCTTATCAGAAATTTT
>NZ_DFTS01000039.1:100977-101245 GCF_002383015.1 Idiomarina sp. UBA4206 | reverse complement strand
ACTGCTTATCAGAAATTTTTGAGCGCGCCGTTAAAAAGCAAATTATTGAAGAAGAAATTGCCCTGCCGGACGTACCGCTAGAGGTACTTAACAAGTACCCGAATATTCAGGAAGGGATAAAAGCCTTAGAAGAACAAGGCTACCCGGTGTTGGTTAAAGACGCATCGTTGGGCGGTCAGTTCCCGGTTGCCTGTGTTACCTTAATGAACCCACGCACCGGCGGTGTTTTTGCTTCTTTTGGTGCGCACCCAAGCTTTGAAGTGGCGCT
>NZ_DFTS01000039.1:100400-100782 GCF_002383015.1 Idiomarina sp. UBA4206 | reverse complement strand
TGCAAGGCCGAAGCTTTGAAGGTTTAAACGACCTCCCGGCACCAACCTTTAACTCCATGGCTGTGACCGAACCAAACAACTTTGTTGAGCACTTTATTGATTCGTCGGGCGTTGTGTCCTGGCGTTTCTTTAGCGCTAAGTCTGACATTGAATTCGTTGAATGGGACTTTAGCGGCTCTAACCAGGAAGAAGCCGATACACTGTTTGGTATTTTGCAGGACATGGGCAAAGAAGCTTACGTAGCCGTGCATGAAGATCTTGGCGCGCCGGTGTGTCGTATTCTGGTGCCGGGCTATTCGGAAGTCTACCCCGTAGAAGACCTCATTTGGGACAACACCAATATAGCTTTGCAATACCGTGAAGACATTCTCAACCTGCACCG
>NZ_DFTS01000039.1:99993-100238 GCF_002383015.1 Idiomarina sp. UBA4206 | reverse complement strand
GAAGACATTCTCAACCTGCACCGCTTAACCGATGACCAGCTAGAAGACTTAGTTGAGCGCTTAGAAGACAGTCAGCTTGATAACTACATGGATATTATCACCCTGATTGGTATTGAGTTTGATGAAAACACGGTTTGGGGTCAGCTCACTATTCTTGAATTGAAGCTGCTTATTTACCTTGCACTGCAACGCCATGACGACGCTTTCGAATCTGTGGAAATGTTCCTGCAGTTCAACGACAACAC
>NZ_DFTS01000039.1:94293-99923 GCF_002383015.1 Idiomarina sp. UBA4206 | reverse complement strand
ACGACAACACGGTTGAGCGTACGTTGTTTTATTCCGCTGTTGAAGCGGTACTTGAGATTACTCTGGACGAAGAACTGGAATTAGAAGACTATCGCTACAACTTAGGCCGCATGTACGGCGAAAAAACCATTGAAGCGGTTATAAGCTCTGTTAAAGGCACTGCGCGCTTCCACGGTTTGGAACCGACCAATATGCAACTGGAAGGTCTGGACAGACACTTGCGCCTTATAGAGAGCTATAAGAAGCTACACACCGCCAGAACAAAGTAGACTACTCCTTCTGGCATAGTGTACAAAAGTTCCGGCAAGGGATAAGATCGTTGTTTGTAAATTGTACAATTTTCAGAACGATCTTAAGTAGCAGAGTAAGCATTTGATTCAAAACAGTCTTATTGCCGGAACTGACCCGCTCGATGCCATTGATGAGTTTCAGGCTATTGTTGACGACATCCCGTCCATCGTTTTTAGAACCCCCATGTCGTCAGACAATGGAGGCCCTGAAACCGCGTTTATTTCTAACGACGTTGAACGGTCTTTGGGCTATCCCAGGGCGACTATAAACAACCTGGAAGATTGGTGGTATGGCAATGTACACCCCGATGATATAAACATTGCTAATGACCAGTTCTCCCGTTGGCAACAGGCCGACTTTAAAGGATTACTACGACGTCAATATCGGTTTAAACACAAAACCGAAGGCTACCTCTGGGTCGAAGACCTAATCAGAAAGCATTCTTCATCGACACACCACGCAGACCAGTTCGTCGGCACCATTACAGTTATTGAAGACTTAGTAAAAACCCGGGAGCAACTCCGTCAATTAAGCTACATTCTTCCCGGCGTCTTGTATCAATTACGGTTTGTTAGTCGCTCTGACATTTCGTTTCCGCTAATTAGTGCTCACTCAAAAAAACTGTTTGATATATCACCCAGCGAATTAACCGACTCTGCCGAGGCCTTTTTTGACAAAGTACACCCAGATGACCGGGAGCCTCTTATTGAAAGCCTGGAGGATGCCAGCAACAAGCTCACCCCATGGCAGTTTGAGTTCCGGGTTATGGTTGAGCAGAAAGTAGTTTGGGTGTCAGGCAGAGCCGTACCGGACAAACAGGTAGAAGATAACCTTATCTGGAACGGCCTTTTTATTGATAATACCGATAAAAAGTCTCTGGAACTTGAGCTAAAGCGGACAAATGATGAGCTGAAACGTGCTCAGAAAGTCGGTCGTGTTGGTCATTGGCAGGCGAATTTGAAATCCCGCGAATTAATTCGCTCTACAATGGTTAGGGAGCTGCTTGGGTTAGAGAAAACGGATTCCAACACCTCGATAGAGCGCTTTAACAGTTTAGTTCACCCGGACGACCTGGAAGATGTTAAATCGCTTGAAAGACTCACCCCTGACAACAATAAACTTCAAATTCAGCACCGTATGCAACATGCCGACGGGCATTATATTTGGGTTGAGGAATTTGCTGAGCTGCAAGACGATGGCTACACGCTAATTGGTACCTTCAGAGACATTACAGAGCAAAAAACATTAGAGCTGGAGCTTTTGAAAAAGTCATCGACCGACAGAATGACCGGAATATACAACCGGGGCTATTTTACAGAGCAAGTGGACAAAGAGCTGTCACGCGCAAAACGAAACGGTCGCCCTTTAAGTCTTATTATTCTTGATATCGACCACTTTAAAAACTGCAACGACTCATACGGACACCCTTTTGGTGACGAAGTGATCATAAAAATTGCATCGTTGCTTAAAAACACTGTTCGCTCTCACGACACCGCTGCGCGTATTGGCGGCGAAGAGTTTGCTGCGTTACTTCCTGAAACAAACCAGGCGGATGCTGCACTAGTGGCGGAGAAGCTACGCACGACCATTTCGGCGCATAAGTTCTCAAAAAATGGCGACGATATTTTTGTGACAGTGACATTAGGCGTGGCAGAAGTGCAGTCCGGAGATAACTGGACCAAGCTCTTCAACCGCGCCGATAAAGCGTTGTATCGAGGTAAGCAGTCGGGCCGTGATCAGGTTTTTCTGGCGAGTGACCTTTAATTTAAACCTTAAAAGTTCAGCCCGACGAAAGCACCACGGTTACGTTTAGCCACTGCCTGCATAAAGGCAGCAAAAGTTTCTGCGTTACCACTTGCGCGGCTAAAGCCGATACCATGAATGCGCATTACAGGCTTGCCGTCAGCGCCCTGATTTTGACTGGTGATCTGCCGAACTATCGCATCCAGATTATTTACCCGGTAATCATCACCAAAAACATAAATGCTGGTTGTGCCCTTGGTTTTTTTATAAAGGTTAATGGCTTTCAGAATACCCAGCTCAGGCGCACTTTTACCGCCGGTGAAGTTTGGCATTTGCTGCATAGCCGTTTGCCTGAAGCTTTTGGTATCTGGCAACCAGTCACCAGCTTTACTGCTGAACATAAAATCGCCATCAGCGGCCATAATTTGGAACCCTTTCATTTTAGGGTGGCTTTCAATAATGTCATTGACCACACTAATGACGCGGTTCCAGCCGTTGCCTCCGGACATCGATCCTGAGTTATCAATCACAAACACCACGTACTCCGCATCGGTAGGAATACCACCGACGTCATCGTCCGGCGTATCCGTGCTGTTAGGAGTGTTTAGCATTGCAGTGGTTTGCCGTATTTCGGCTCGTAACGAGGACGCTTTATTCTGCAGTTGCTGTAAGGTTTTCTGCGCCCGCGGAATAGAGCTTTCTAAGTTTCTTTCCTGCTCGGTCACTGAAGCCGTTTTCTGTTCGGCGGCAGACAGTTCGTCTTGTTTGTCCGACAAAGCACCTTTTAATTCTTCAACCGACTGCTGGGCCTGAAGCACTTCAGAAACTAAGGTACTGAGGTTAGCCGGTCCGCGTTCTGTGTCTTCTGTACCATTTTTCGCCAGCAGTACCAGCATAATAACTGCACCAAAAGCGCAAGAAATAATATCCAGGAATGAGAGGTTAAAAACCTCAATTGGCGCACGCTGAATTTTTCTCATTATGGCCACTCCGGAGCTGGTGATAAGAAGGTGCCACCACTTACCCGCGACCAGTTCCAGTAAAGCGGTGAAGCGTAAGGGTCGCCTTCTATTGGCAAAAGGACAATATTGTAGCGAATACCTTTAGGCGCACGTTTTATGGTCTCAACCATCAATGCCTGACGGCAGTCTGAGGAAATAGATTTTTTCGTCGAAATAAAATTACGACAGGAAAGCGGCAGGCCGTCTCCCAATCTTGGCAGCCCATCCGTTACAATATATACGTCAGTAATATCAGGGTTCGTCTCAAATAACGTGCGAATACCCAGCTGAAGGTTGGTTCCGCCCTCTGGCACAACCGCGCCTAAGTCCTTCACAATAGAGTTCATAGAGCCGCTGACTGAGGCAGTGCTAACGTTCCGTTGCCCTAAACGGTTCGCCGTATTGGAAAAGGTCACCACACTCACTTTTGAGGTTTGCGGTAGACGTGCCAGCAACCACTGAGCAACCCGGCGGGTTCTTATCCACTTAGCGGTAGACACTTTGTCGCCATCGCTTAAAGCCAGCTTGCTCAGCACGTCGATTAAGTTGTCGCCCATCATGGAGGCGCTCTTATCCACCAGAATGCCTATTTGTTCGCCTTCCACCTTCATGCCGGTAATAAAGTTCTGCTCACCCGTACCCGAAAGCTCAACGTTGGCTGACTTCTCAACTTCTTTGGACAAAGCCGCTAACTGGTTTTCCAGGTCGGCAACAACAGCCAACTGAGTCGACAAGTCCTGCAAAGCTTTGGTTTGATCTTGTGTGGTGTCGTTTTTCGCTTCTTTAGAGTCTTTCTGCTTAGCCGACTCCAGCGCAATTTTGTCATTGATTTCGTCAATGGATTTTTTCAGGCGCTGCTGCTCGTCCATTGACGCAGCCAATTCCTGTTCGAGCTTTTCCTTTTCTTCCGAGGGCTCGGGCGTAAAGGCTTTAAAGTCTACCAGAATGAAAATAAGGATAACGGCGCCCAGCCCGCATGCCATGACATCCAGAAAAGATAGATTAAAGCCGTCGCCAGCCTGGCGTGTTCGTCGCATCTGAGTCGCTCAATTAACTGTGTAAATGAGACAGCAAATGCTTCTCGCAGGACTCTTGCGTGCGGATCACCATCTTGTCCTGACGGCTGTTCAGCAAGTGCATAAACAACATCAGAATCAAAGAAATGAACAGCGCCACCAACGTTGAGTTAAAAGCCACACCCAGCGATGCAGTCATACCGGCAATGTCACCATCCAGTGCTTTGTCGGCCTGCGCCAGCGCCGAGCCAATACCGCGCACCGTACCCACGAAGCCAATAGACGGAATAGCCCAGATAATGTAGCGGATCATGTTGTTGCCGCTTTCTAACTGAATGGCAATATTGTCTACCGACGACTCAATAGTGTCAGCGGCGTGCTGAACGTTTTTGGTGTTTTTAAAACGACGAATACAGTTAATCCAGGTGCTGTATGCGGGAGTTTCTTTATAGGCCGAGCTTTCTAAATCATTTAAGGCTGCATCAACGTCCAGCGCTTCAGACTTGTCGTAGCTTTCCAGTAAGTCGCGCGAATATATTTCTTCTTCGTCAATTAACCGCCACAGCTTATACAGCATAAGGAATAAGCAGAACAACATGAGCGAAATACACACCTGCTGTTCAACATCTTTGAAGATAACCGAAAATGCAGTTAGAGCTTCGGTTCCTTGCTCTGCCATTGCCACTTCGGCCGCCGGGCGAATAAGTCCTGCATACAGCAAATGTACAAGGGTAAAAATGGCCAGTAGCACACCACCACTGACAAAAAAGTTAGGGCTCATTGAAAGCGTATTATTTTTAGACATTATGCATTCCGGGCGTTAAATGTTGGTGGGGAAATCTTGTGGTGCATCCAAAGACACAAAATAAGCCGTCGCGCTGCCGGCCAAAGCCAGCAGTATGACGCCCAAAATCACGCGTTTTTTCATGATGTTTCTCCTCATCACTCATGATACCGGGCTATTCTAAAACCGATATCCTCGGCCGAAGCCCTTTCACCGTCGCGAACGCTGGCACGAATATTTTTTAACCGTCCGATTTTGTATGACGCGCCTTTTACCACATGGCCATTACCACGCAACGCGCCCAGGTAGTCGGTATACACCCGGTCAAGGTCTGGAGGGTTTAAAGTGTAGCTATCGTGCACCCACTCTTTGACGTTACCGTCTAAATCAAAAAAGCCGCCACGTTCTGCTTTAAAGCTGCCGACAGGGGCTTTACCGGCAAAACCGTCATTGTAACCAAGTAAAATGAAAGTTTGCTGACCTTTTGCAGACTCATCGGCAAAGTTGCCCTGCTTGTCACGCAGGTGTTCCTGGCTGCCCCACACATAAATAGTAGAGTCAGCTCTGCGATTAATTTTGGCAATGTATTCCCATTCGGCTTCGGTCGGCAAGCGGTAACCTCGCGAGCTCGCATCGGTTCCCACCACTTTACCATTACTGACTTTATAAAAAGGCTGCAGGCCTTCCTGTTCACTCAGCCAGTTGGTAAATAACGCAGCCTCGTCCCAGGACACATTCGTAACCGGCATTTTAGTTTTACCACCAGAGCCTTTAAACGCGGCGAACTGCGCCTCG
>NZ_DFTS01000039.1:89271-94215 GCF_002383015.1 Idiomarina sp. UBA4206 | reverse complement strand
GCACGGCGAACTGCGCCTCGGTAATTTCATGGCGCGATATCCATACGTCCCGTGAGAAATCCACTTTCACCTGATGTTCATTACGTCCACGGCTAGGTTCATTAACCGGTGACCCCATAGTAAACTTTTTCGGTGACAGGCGGCTCATTTCAATACCCAGAGTACTGACAAACAAAGGCTTGCCTTCTTTTCTTCTGGCATCAAACTCGCGCAGCATTTCTGCTTTTACGTTCAAAGTTCGCTCGCTGCTTGGCTGAAATTCCTGTTTCACGGTACGGTACCCGTTTTTTCGGAATTCAACTTGTGAAGGCAACGTCTGTAGCCTGGCACGAAAAGGCGTTACGCCCTGCTTCTGCCCATTAATGTATACTTCACTTGGCTCGTTTGCAGCAAAGGCCACATCGCCCATTTCTGGCGTCAACCTGAAGCTCAGCTGCTGATTTTCCGCTGGCCCTAATTTAACGGTCTGGCTTTGCTTAATATAACCAGCTTTTTCGTAACGAATAACGTGCTCTTTATTGGCATCAACACTAATTGGATTTTTTGCCGGCGCTCCGTTGACCAGCAACGCACCGCCTTTCGGACTCACTGAGACATTGACCGTTGCCTGAACGGGCTGAAGACGGTAGTTACGCTTCGGTTCTTTGTTGCGAACGGTTAAAGACACGGTGTCCGTGACCGGCTCATACCCCGGATAATTCACCACTACAGGGTAGTCGCCACCCACTTTAGCAACGGTTACCGGCGTTGACCCAACCTCTTTGCCGTCAAGGGTAACCGCAGCACCAGCCGGGCTGGAATTAATAGAGATAGTGCCACTAATAGGAGTTAACCGAATTTGTTCTTCAACTTTACCGTCTATTAGCGCTTCAATAGCCACTGAGGTCGGCTCGTAAGCCGGATGCGAGGCCGACACCGTATAAGTTCCCGGAGCAAACTCACCCTCAAAGGTAGAAGCCGTTTCGCGCTGCTCACCGTTAACTGACCAGACAATATTGTCTGCGCCCGGCTCTGTTGTTATCGTCACTTTTGCGGGCTTAGGCTCCAGCTCAACTTCAATAGTTGAAGGGCTGTTGTCGTTTACCTGCACTTCTTTGGTTTGGTACTTGTCGGCCGATACGGCTACAAGGCCACCAGAGCCTACCGCGTAATATTTGTTGTCGATGAAAAAGCCAACACCAGAATGAACAGCAAAGCGCTGAGTTTGCACGGCTTCTGCCGGTTTTACCGTAAAACTGTAACCTTTGGTTAAAAACAGCCAGCCAAAATAAATAACCAGCAGTGCAAGAATACCGACCGAGAAGCCAATAGCCATTAACCGTCGTTTACGTCGTCCTTTTTCAATGGCTTCGTCAAGTGAGTTCACGAAGTCTCTCCTGTTCTTTTATTATTTTTCGCTAAATTATGCTAAACGCGTTCGTTACATTGAACGTTAATAACAATAGGTGTGCCTGATTTCTCCACCACAACATCGACAATGGTTGAGCGGTATCCTTCGCGACTGCCTTCAAATTGATACTTACCCGGTTTTAACTGAATGGTTTTTTCTCTGACTTCACCCACAACCCCAACACCTAATACTTTTATATAGGTTCGGTTGTCGGAGCGAACCGTTACGTCTATGGGTTGATTTCCCCGCTCAATTAGCTGCTCAACCTGGCTTATTTTTTCACCCAGTTTAGCGCTCAGTTGCGTAAGCCCGCTGTAGCGCGAAACCGCATTCACAGCATTTTGACGAATGTTGTTATCGGCCAGACGATCCGGCCTATCAATATAAACATCCAGCGCGCTACTGGCTGCTAATATCTCACCTGCGCTTTGCTTTGCCTGCTGAACAACCTGGCTGTCCGGGTAATCAGCCATCCCCTTTTCCGCCAGTATCAGCACGGTTTGCCATTCGTCAGCCCCTGCAAATACCTGAATTCGCTTTTCCAGCGACTCCATACCCTGACTTTTTAACTCAGCGTCAATTTGCGCCTGCAGGGTTGCCAGTTCCGGTCGGTTGTTGTCTATAGCCGAAGCTTTGGCTAATGCTTCCTGGGCGCGATCAAAGTCCTTGCGATCAATCGCGTTCACCGCCGTTGCCAAAGCACGAGCAAAACGTTGTTGTTTAATTTGCTGTTCCACTTTCGCTAAGGCTGCCTTTGCATCCTGCTGTTGCGGATCAAGCTTTATAATTTGTTGATAAGCAGCACGCTGCTTCTCTATGTTACCTTCTACACCGCCCACTCTGGCCTGTTCATACAAATCAGCGACTTCATGGTAGGTGTCTATGCGCTTCTGCAACGCCATCGCGTCGCTAGAGTCGCCTTTTACCTTTAAAGCCTGAGCATTCAGCTGAGCAGCATCATCAATGTCGTCGGCAGCAAAGGCTTTTTCTGCGTCTGCATAAGGTTGTTTATAAGCCTTTTCAAACGCGCTTTGGTAGTTTGTAATATCCGTATTGAGTTGCTCGATAGTGGTTTGCGCCTGGCTGTAGTCACTGGCGCCGTAGTCATCAAAAGCTTGTTCTATATCAGCCTGAAAACCCGCGACTTTGACAGGCTTCCACTTAGACAAATACGGAGTAGCAACAAGTTCGGAAACACGCTGGTTAGTCTCGTTCAAAGCCGTTTGCAGCGCTTTTCTGTCTATTGCATGGTTAGCTAAACTAGCCTGCGACTCGTCTTTCTCCTCGGCTACCGGCGTGTCACCGCCAGAAACCGGGAAATAAGCGAGTAAGGTAACGACAACGCCAATCAGCAAACAGGCAAAAACGGAGGTAATTACGCCAGTTACAATAACTCTCTTCTTTTTAGCCCGGCTTTGCGCTATTTGCTCATCTACAGATGACATTGTTACCCTTCCCTGAGTGAATTAAAGCTGAGTTAATGGTGTTGATTCAAGGTCATAAATTTCTTTCAGCTTTTCGCGTAACTGAGCGTACTGCTCGCCGGCGGTACCAGTTAACTCAATGTTTTGCTCATTCAGCTCAACAACTTGTGGGGTTACTTTAATGTCCAGGTTTTGACCCATTTCATCAAGCAACGCACGCTGTGTGCCTAACTCGCGGTTAGTCTTTATTGCTTCACTTAAGCTGTATACCGCACCTAAACCTGCTGCCGCACTTGCTACCTGGCCAGCTGTAGAGCCGGAGTTCTTGCCCAGCAAAATTGCCGCTGTTGCTAAAATACCGGCGCCAACCTGAGCACGCGTTCGCTCTTCTTTTTTCCGGCGTATATCAATAGCAACCGGAAGAGTTTCCTGCTGATACGTGCGATATGCATCGTGTGTGCTTGCGTAGAACCTGTCGTAACTGTCCTGTAGCGAGTCAATAAACTGCTCGTCTTTCGCCTTAATAACGTTAACCCGCTGGTACATAGGGTCAGACTCAGCCGGAGCGCCGGTCAAAGTTATAGTAGAACGGTTCGAGAAAAAGTTACTGGACTCACCCAAATAGCCTCCAAAAGCCTCAGGGCTGTACATAGTGGCGTATCGCATATCTGAAACCGCCTGAATAGTTTTCTTTTCCTCATCGGACTTTTTCATTAGCAAGTCATAAACATAACCCGCAATGCTTTTAAAAATAGGTCCGTACGGGTTCTCACCCTTTCTTAATGCATCGCGGTAGAAACCCTCACCCACGCGAAACTCAAACTCTTCCTCGCCCCAAATTTGGTTACTGGCATCCATAACGCGAACGCCAATTTCAACCGTTTCAGTGTCTGAATAATTGATTTTTCCCAGCACATAAACATCCGCGCTTACATTGGCATCGGGCGTAACATTAACAGCGCCAAAAGCTTTAGTGTCAGAAAGCGCTTCGCGAGTATTAACGGCAAAACGATTGGCTTCTAAACGACGTACCTGTGGCCAAATGTCTTCCTCAACCAACTCTTCATCGTCGATATTCCCATACTCATCTTTTGGCAAACCTGGGTCAAAAACCGGAATAGCGACATTAAGATAAACATTGGAATTATAGCTGTAGCTGCGCTCTTCTTTTCCTAGCGCCTTAGAACTGCCCGGGCCACTCATACTTGGGCCTACACTGGTGACATTGGTTTGGGTTGACTGGCATCCGGCTAATGTAAATAGTGCGGAGAGTGTCATAACGACTGAAAATCGTTTTATTTTTTTTAGTTGAGCTAGTGTATTCATTGTTCTGTCTTCCATTAATTATTGACATCCATATTCGGCCATCAGGCCTTTGAAATGCTCTTTTTCTGCTTCTGTTGTGGCAGAAGCCATACCTTCTTTCACCGCGTCGCATACCGCCGAACTGCCACTACCGCTGTTGCCACGCTTATGATCTTTTGTATCCACTGATGAGCTTTCCGATACAGCTGAGCTCGACTGCTGTTGTGTTTCACTGCCCGTTGCACCACCTGCGCTCGAGCCGGTTGAACCCGATGCGCCTCCCGCCCCGGAACTGCCAGCTGCGGCTTCAGCAAGGTTGTCGGCGGCCGATGCAGTTGCCGCTTCCATACACTCGGCAGACTCATCCAAAGACGCAAAAAGCGCAGCTTCTTCAAGAGCAATGCGCTCTTGCAGTGTGAGAGTGCTGGGGTCTACGTCATCAAACTCAATATACGAACAGTCGGAGTAGCTGGCTTCCTGAGCTTGAGACACACTGCTTGTTAGAGCCAAAACGGAGAGCAAAAACACTGAAGCGTATGTAAAGCTAATAATCGATGAGCTGATTTTATCCACGGTGGGCCTATAACCTTGCCTGACGGGTAACTCGAAAAGAATATAAGGTTAAGATATTATATAAAGAAGTGTAAATAAACTGTAAATACGAAATTTCTATATTGCAAAGCGCGAAGCCTTGAGGCTTCGCGCTCGTACTGTCGTTAATCGGTCGTTCCGGCCTGCCTCTGAATAAACTGTCGGGTATCTTCCAGTAACGCCTTTCTCGCCGGTTCATGCACATACATCATGTGGCCGCCGTGGTAGTAGCGG
>NZ_DFTS01000039.1:81126-89194 GCF_002383015.1 Idiomarina sp. UBA4206 | reverse complement strand
CGCCGCCGTGGTAGTAGCGGTAAATAATGTCATCGCTCGCAATACCGTGGCGATTCAGTGTGTACTCAGCATCAAAAAACGGGGTAATCAGATCATAGTAACCCGAGCCCACCATGACTTTTAACGCGGGGTTACTGCGCAAAACCGCGGCTAAATCCGGAGCCGTATTCACGTAATGAGGTTCCCATGTTTGGCCTTCAGGCTTAGGGCTCCAACGCCATTTGCCGGAAAGCTCCGGGTCAGCTGGGTTTAAGTAAGTGCGACCCCAATCGATTCCCAACTCATTGCGCATGTAGTGCATCAGCGATGCCTTATAGGCCGGTGAAATAGCACGAGCAGCATCTTCACGCGGGCTTGCGGCAACATCGTCGCGTTCGTCCTTGGTGTAACGGCTATCGAGCAGGCCTACGGCTATACCTTCGTCGCGCCGCAGCTCTTTAGCAAAACGAAACGCATTAATGCGCAAGTCAACGCGCTCAATATACTCTTTGCTCAAGCCGGTAAAGCGTTGCAGTTCGCTGACTAACTCTGCTCTTTTCTCTTCGCTTAGCAAATTCCCTTCAAACAACGCAGGTAGTAGTTCTTGTGATGCGAACTCACGGCTTTGCTGAATAAAAGCCTCAAAGTCACCCGAGTTATCGACTTTGCCGTGATACCACGCAGTGGCAGCCATGGTCGGAATATAAGTAATGTAGGAAATGATATTGTCATCGACATACGGGGTAGAGCCCTGATAATCAAGTGCCTGGGACACAAACAGAATACCGTTAACGTTAATCACGTAGTCATTGAGCAGTACCTTAGCAACGGCAGCCGCCCTGGTAGTGCCAAAGCTCTCACCCAACAAGAACACCGGCGAGTTCCAGCGGTTGTTCTCGGTTAGCCACTGAGCAATGAAAGCAGCCATTGAGTCTGCGTCTTCTGTCAGCCCCCAAAAGTCTTCTTTTTCACCCTTGCCAATAGCGCGTGAGAACCCTGTACCAACCGGGTCCACAAACACCATGTCGGTAACATCGAGAATGGTTTCAGGTGCATCTTTAATGGTATAAGGCGCAGCGCCTGGATGCTCTGCGTCACTTGGCACGACAATACGTTTAGGGCCATAACCGCCCATATGCAACCAGTTTGAAGACGAACCCGGACCGCCGTTCCAGACAAACGTCACCGGACGATTTTCTTCATCCTCGGCAACATAATCAAAAGAGAAAATACTAGCCGTCGGCTCGCCCTCAGCGTTTTGCAGGTAGGTCTCGCCGGCAGTAACCCGATAATCAATGCGTTCTCCGTTAAAAGAGCCGGTATGCTCGGAAACAAACTCAGTTGGATCAGGAACAGGTTTTTCTTCACTTTCTGATTCAGTGGTTTGTGCCAGCGCGCTGGTGGGTAATGACACCAACAGAAGAAAAGATAAAAGAGTTAGATAGTTGGTCAACAATTTCACAGTTTTACTTCCTAATCAGGGTAATTTCATCAGATTACCACAAATTACTGTTCTGCTAACCCATCAAAACGATCTGATACATACCGACTATGACAAGCAATACAGCTACCCGTCATTTCGTTATAAAGTTCATATTGTTTTTGAGTATCTCTGTCTTTCGCCGCCTCAGCCAGCCCTGCTGCGAGTCGGTGAAAGTCTTTATCCAGCTTTACGAAGCCTTCTGGAACCGCCGACATTAAGTCTTTTTTGTCCTGTTCAGTCAAAGCCTGCTTCATTATAAAGCTGTCGTGTATTTGCTGCGCCTTGGTTTCTACCCGTTCATGCTCACCCGTAACCATGGAAACATGAATTGAGGCCATTGCCGATTGAATTGAACGCATTTCTTGTTGTAATAACTGACTTAGCCTGTCTGTAAGTTTAGGAGTGACAGGATCCGCCGCTAAAGTATTTAAAGACAAACCAACGGCGGCTAACGTTAAACCTACATAGCCTACTTTCTGACGAAGTTTCATGATGCCTCCTTAATAAAACTACCGTAGCTTTATGTGCGTTATTTACTCGGTTTACGCGCTAGCATGGTTGCAAACTGCAGTTGCGCGCCATTGTGCATAGTACCGACATCTTCGTTGTACTTAACTAACTCCCATCCCTCATAGGCATCACTCAGCTGCCCAGCTTTAAACGTAAAAGGAAAAGGGACCGGGCACGGGTGCTCATTAGTATCCATAGCACAAACAATTAAGTTATAACCACCTGGTAGGGTATGCGATTGCATATCTTCAATAACTGCATCAACACGCGTGGGATGAAGGAACATTAAAGTTACCGTGCAGGCAATCAGCCCATAGTCGTCGCTTAACGCTGCATCATTAATGTCATAGACTCGCGCTTCAATGTTGTTGATAGCCTCTTCACTGATAATTTGCCGCAGCATATTGATAGCATCAGGGTTATTGTCTACTGCGGTCACGTTGAAATCAAGCTGGCTCAAATACAAAGCGTTACGGCCATTAGAACAGCCCATATCCAGGGCGTTACACGGCGCTATGATCTCGCCTGCCTCTATGACTTCACTGTGCGCAGGGTTTAGTCCATAACGGCTATTTATATCAGCTGACATTGTACTCACCTAGTTTTCAATAATGAGCTGGCATAGTACTACTTTTAGTTCGTTATTAAATAAGCGTAGCTGACGTCATCAGCGATATAGATCAACATCTGCTTTGTTAGGCACACTAACTGGATAGGCAACAAAACTAACTTGCACTTAGGGTTGAAGTGAAGTGCTAAAAACTCTGCTACCCTAATTTATTAAACAAAGCGCATTTGTAGAAGATTACTTAACTGCATGACGGTAAATAACGGGTAAAAGGAGACTCATACGATGAAACTGCAACGTATTGAAACACCTGGTATCGCTCATTACGCATGGCTTCTGGCAGAAGGCAGCGAAGCCATGATAGTTGACCCCAGCCGGCACGTACAAAAGTACCTCAATGCGGCAAGGGACTTGGGGACACGGATCACCCATATTGTAGAGACACACCGGCAGGAAGATTTCGTCATGGGCTCGGCATGGTTAGCCAAACGTACCGGCGCGAAAATTTTAAACGGCAACTTCGACACCTTTGGTCACGGTGACGTGCGACTGGAGGACGGCGACACGTTTTGTGTAGGACAACTGCTTATTCGAGCCTTCCACACTCCGGGGCATACCCCCGAAAGCATGTGTTACGCTGTCTACGAGGACAAAAATGCCGAATCTGCCTGGGCTATCTTTACCGGTGACACACTATTTTTCGGCGATACCGGACGCTCCGATTTACCAGCCAAAGACAAGTCAGTGGAAAATGCTGCCCTTATCTATGATTCAGTACACAGCAAACTGGCGGCTCTTGATGACACTGCATTAATTTTGCCTGCGCATGGACCGGGTTCGGTATGTGGTAGCGGAATGGCTGAACGCTCATGGTCAACATTGGGTGACGAAAAAACCTATAACGACGTTTTTACCCTTTCGCGAGAGGAGTTTGCCCAGAAGAAAGGCGGCGAACGAATTCCTCGACCACCCTATTTCCGTCATATGGAAGAAGTCAATTTAAATGGGGGATTACCTCCGGCCCGGAGAACCGGCGACACAGCTTTGCTTCCTGCGGATGATTTTGCGGAGTCTGCAAAAGATGAGCGAATTTACGATACCCGCTTACCCGAAGCCTTTGCAGGCGCACACATCCCCGATAGCTACAGCATCTGGCAAGGAGGCTTGCCAGTATTCGGCGGATGGTTAGCCGATAATGATAGCCCCATCTATTTAGTCACCAGTAGTAATGAGGATGTGGACCCTGCGGTGCATCATTTAAGTAACATAGGGCTGGACAACGTACGTGGCGCTCTAGCTGGTGGCTTTGAAGCCTGGCGAGATGCAGGAAAAAATTTACGCCAGAGTACCGCAACTACACCCCGGGCATTGAAGGAAATGGAACAAACACCCCAATTACTTGATGTCCGGGAAACTGATGAATTTGAAAGCGGGCACATACCCAACGCAATAAATTGCTACGTAGGATATTTGGAAGATGAAATTAGTGATCTTCCCTTAGACAAAGACCGGCCACTGGTAGTTACCTGCGGAGTAGGCCATCGCGCAGGGGTGGCTGTTAGTATTTTACTGAAAGCCGGTTTCCGGGACGTTCGCAACCTGTTAGGCGGCATGAAAGCATGGACTGCGTTGGGGTTTCCTATTGAATAAACTTAAAAAAGTGCTTGAAAATGGTGGCCCCTCCCAGATTTGAACTGGGGACCAACCGATTATGAGTCGGGTGCTCTAACCACTGAGCTAAGGGGCCATTTTTGATTGGAAGCTGTAAAGCGGCGCAGATTATACGAAGTTTTTACGCTTTTGTCATGGGTATCAGCACGTTAAATCGCGAAGTTTTATCGACTTTTTCGTAGCTGATGTCGCCATTCTGGTTCCGCAGTGTATCACGCACTACCTTAAGCCCTATACCGTATTGGGTCGGCGCAAGCTCATCGGCATGAAACAGCAAATGTTTGTTTTTATTCTCTATACCGGCACTTTCATCGCTAATAGCAATTTTCACAAAGTTTTCTTCAGCCGTTGCCTGCAGCATAATTTCTGAATTGGCTGGCACAAAGGTTATGATATGCCGTATCAGATAATCCAGTGCAAAACGCAGTAATAAGGGCTCTGCTTCAAATTTAAGGCCTTTTTCAGCTATTGCGGTAA
Organism: Idiomarina sp. UBA4206; assembly: GCF_002383015.1. Classification (NCBI taxonomy): domain Bacteria; kingdom Pseudomonadati; phylum Pseudomonadota; class Gammaproteobacteria; order Alteromonadales; family Idiomarinaceae; genus Idiomarina; species Idiomarina sp. UBA4206. The sequence continues at coordinate 84,506 of NZ_DFTS01000039.1, read as the reverse complement.
GCGTTATGTCTTTAACATTTCCGGTGCTTTCATGGTAGTCGGATAGCTCCTGGAGAAAGTCTTCGGCATCAATGGACGTTGGCTTGCTATGCCCGGCACCTTCGGTAACTCTCTCAAAAGAACTGAACAACTCTGTCAGCTGTAACACCCTTTCTTTAATGTCGTCGGCGTTTGCTTTGGGTAGCTTGCGCTTTATTTCTTCAAGTTCAGTCATTGCAAGCGCTGTCATAGAACGAGCAATACGACCAATCAACGTTTTTTGATTAGCCATAATAACTTTGTTCATTTGCTGGCTTAATTCGCGCTCTTTAGACTGAATTTGCTGTCGAGCTTGATACAACAGCATTAACAATGGCTGAATTTCCGGAATTTCGGTGGTGACCGAAACCGCCTGAGAGCTGTCTTCGGCCTGTGCAACAATGCGATCTCGCTCTGAATGCCAGTTACGGTTAAAGACAGACTCGCGCACAATTAAAACGCCGCCAATAATGGCGAGCACCACAAACAGGGCGCTGACAATAAGAGTAAAGTTAGGAGGTACAAACTGGACACGCTTTTTCAGCCAAATACCCAGGTTGTAGTGATTCTTTTCAGGGCAGGCCGCCACGACAGTTGCAACCTGCTCATTGGACTGAACAGAGACAATGTCTCTTTGCTGCTCTAAAGAACGTTGCACAGCAGAACGAACAATTGGAACATCGTCGTTACTGATACCAACGTCTGTGGTGTCACCACCGTTGGTCGGTAAAGAGAAGCCTATAAACCCCTGAGCTGTATGCCAAAAGCCGCCTTTAACGCCATCGGCATTAGTTAGCGCTTCAGCCAGTGCCTGATGCATTAAATCGGGGTTAGTTACTTGCTGCTGCGGCGACTCCGATTCAGGGTAAAGACTGTCGACAGCAAGCTGCGCATTTTTACAGGCTTTGCCCATTAGCGCTTGATTGCGCTGCAATGTCTCGCCCGCAGAAAACCAGAACGCAACAAGTAAACCGCCAACGGCTACTGCAATCATTGCAATAGCCAGCCAGCGGTTATGTTTTGTGTGGGAAGAGAGAGACTGCACTTACCTCACTCTCTTTTACTAAGGTAGTTTGTAGAAATTTCGGGCATTCTGATAAAACACCTTATCAACCGCTTCATCGTCGTCCAGTGCATTCACAATCGTGGTAATGTCAGAGGGTTCAAATGAGCGAGTACTGCGCGTACCCGGTAAATCGGTACCAAACATTAAAGCATCCGGGTTGGTCTTATTCAGTGTTTTAATGGCGTCTTCTACGTTAACTTCGGTACGACCAAAGCCACTGGCTTTAATTTTTACGCCACCTTCAGCTAAACGACGCACCTGAGACAACCCTGATTTTGCCATACCTAAGTGGTCTACACTCAGTTTAGGCAACTTAAGTAAGGTAGGTACCATGTCGTCGAGCTCACGGCTATCGACGTAAATTTCTAAATGCCAACCGGCTAAGTCCCAAATACGCTTACCAAACTCGACAATACCTTCAATGTCACGATGAACGCCGCGTTTTAAGTTAACGCGTACGCCGCGGATACCATGCTCATTCAGTTGCTGAATTTTTTCATCGCTAACTGAGCCTGGTAACTGTGTAACACCAACAAAATTGCCGCCCAGGTTTTCCAGCGCCGCTTTTAAATAGCGTTGCTCGAAGCCCTGGAAAGAGCCAGACACAATGACACCGCCTTCTATCGGCATGCCACGGACTAAGTTCCGATAATCATCAATATAAAAAGGCTCAGGGATATGACCTTGGTTTTCAATTAGCGGAAACTCGTCATCATAAATGTGCAAATGAGAGTCAATAATACGTTTCGGCCAATTGTCACGGTTGTTACCCATGCTGCCTCCTGTGTCAGAGAATATCTTACTCATCCAAGAACGATTTAAGCTGCTCAGAGCGACTTGGATGGCGAAGCTTTCTTAATGCTTTGGCTTCAATTTGACGAATTCGTTCACGAGTTACATCAAACTGCTTACCAACTTCTTCTAAAGTATGGTCTGTATTCATATCAATACCAAAGCGCATACGCAATACTTTTGCTTCACGAGCTGTTAAGCCGCCAAGCACGTCACGAACCGAGTTACGCAGGCTTTCTGACGTTGCTGAATCAATAGGAAGGTCCAGCGTATTGTCTTCGATAAAGTCACCCAGGTGCGAATCTTCGTCGTCACCAATTGGGGTTTCCATCGAAATTGGCTCTTTCGCAATTTTTAATACCTTACGGATTTTGTCTTCCGGCATCATCATGCGCTCGGCCAGCTCTTCCGGCAGAGGCTCACGCCCCATTTCCTGCAACATTTGGCGTGAAATGCGGTTAAGCTTATTAATGGTCTCTATCATGTGGACCGGAATACGAATAGTACGAGCCTGGTCCGCAATGGAGCGGGTAATAGCCTGACGGATCCACCAGGTAGCATAAGTTGAGAACTTATAACCACGGCGATACTCGAATTTATCCACGGCTTTCATCAGGCCAATGTTACCTTCCTGAATTAAGTCCAGGAACTGCAACCCGCGGTTGGTGTACTTCTTAGCAATAGAGATAACCAGACGTAGGTTAGCTTCAACCATCTCTTTCTTCGCACGGCGTGCTTTCGCCTCGCCAATGGACATACGACGGTTAATTTCTTTGACTTTACCAATGGTTAAGCCTGTTTCCTTTTCTACATCAACCAGTTTGTTAACGCAGCGTTCTATTTCACCGCGAACTTCTTTCAATGTATCGGCGTAGGCTGCACCGGAATCTATTTCTTTATCAACCCAGGCCAGGTTATTCTCGTGGCTGGCAAAGGCTTTCATGAAGCTGCGTTTCGGCATTTGCCCCTGTTCAACGCTTATCTTCATAATAATGCGTTCCTGAACACGCACGCGCTGCATCATGGCACGCATGTCTTTAACCAAGCGGTCAAACTGTTTAGGAACTAAGCGGAACTGTTTGAATAAGTCGCTGAGCTTGTCAATTTCAACGCGGGCATCGGCACCATCACGACCATGCTTTGCAATAGCCTGACGAGTTGCTTCGTATTGTTCGCGAAGTGCATTGAACTTGCTGCGAGCAAATTCCGGATCAATACCGGTATCCGTTTCTTCTTCGTCATCGTCATCATCATCGTCTTCATCTTCCAGCTCTTCGGTTGGAAGTTCAGAGCCAACGTGAGTAGCAGCCACAGGAGCTTCGTCTACTTCGTCAGGGTCAATGAATCCGGAAATAATGTCGGTTAAGCGCAGTTCTTCGGCTTCGTAGGAGTCCCATTGCTCAAGCAGGAAGTTAATGGCTTCAGGATACTCAGCAACAGAGCACTGAACCTGGTTAATGCCTTCTTCGATGCGCTTGGCAATGTCAATTTCGCCTTCGCGGGT